>NZ_CAWMEB010000056.1:0-19810 GCF_963866145.1 Xenorhabdus sp. NBAII XenSa04 | reverse complement strand
TGCCAGCATGGTGGCACTGGTATTTATCATTGTCTGGTTGCCGATGTGGGTTGATTGGATGATGACCTTAAAACATCAATCTATGGTCTCCCCCGTTTTTGCAACACCAATTTTGATACATTGTGGGCTTACTTCAATCTATCCGGCGTCTCAATGAGCAAGTGTGCCCGCGCCTTAATGAGTTCTGCACCTGATGAACCTAACAACAGCCTCGGCTTCATTGAGCCATTGATGTTTACAGTTTTGCCATCAGGCAAAAATGCTTTCGTGTTAATTGATTTTTAACCCATTCAGCCAGTTTCTGTATATAAACTCGGGCGCACTGAACCAGCAATTTTCTGAGTTGTTTATTGCCGCGTTTACTTATTCCTAAAAGGGTATTATGCCCTCCGGTACTATACTGTCTCGGAACTCATCCTGTAGAGGCAGCAAATTCTCGACTGTGAGCCCATTGCCTTCCATCGCCTAGTCATGAAGCCAGCAGACTTGCTGTGATAGGGCCGACGGATGGGATAGTCAATAACCGCTGGGCCCCTTCATCCTGTTTGAGCGTTGAATTAATTTCTTTTTCAATTTCATTGAGTTGCCCGACCAAATACAGATAATGAGCATGCAAACGTTGGAGCAGTTGTACCAGATAAGGAGGAAGGTCATGTTCAGAGATAACCTCAGATAACCGCTTAATCACTGCGATGCCTTTTGGCATACTGATCCCAAACTCCAATAAGAAAGCATGCATCTGGTTGGTCGTTTTCACTTTGTCATTGACCAGAGATTCCCGAACACGATGTGATGCCTTCATACATTGTTGACCTTCCGTGCGAGGCTGAACAAATCGCATAGAAGGCCGGATAGTTGCACAAGGAGTGACGCTCAGAAATTCAATGAGCTTAGCCCGAGTCATTTTCTTACGATACCATTTTGATCTTGGCAGTGTAGATGAAAGGTATGTTTACCCAAATCAATACCGATAAGTGTTGTGCTGTTCATGATGATGGCCTCTTCTAAACCGAACAGTTGCTTGAAACTAAATTCGCATTGGCAAGAATGGGCGCCGAAGAACCATGACTGAAACGATTTGTGTCGGTATTGATGTTGCCAAAGCTTCACTCGAAATTGCGCTTAGTACACAGGGAATTGTCATGACATTCTCAAATACCCCTGAAGGCCATGATCAACCAGCATCTACTTTGGCTAACTATGAGATTGATTTAGTTGTATTAGAAGCAACCGGGGGGTTACGAGATGCCCGTTGCTTGTGCTTTGCAGGCCAGAGGGCTAGCTGTTGCTATCGTCAATCCCCGACAAGCCCGTGATTTTGCTAAGGCAATGGGATATCTAGCCAAAACCGATAAAATAAATGCTCAAATGCTGGCACAGTTAGCCCTGGTTTTATCTCAACAAACAGATCGGGATAAAATAATCAGAGTGTTGCCCTCTGCTCAGCAACAAGTGCTGCAAGCCATGATCACACGTCGTCGCCAATTAGTCACACTTTCCGTCTCGGAGCGCCAAAGATTAGGAAGCTGCCATCCAGAAATGCGAGAAAGCATCACTTTAATGATCAGCTTTATACAAGAACAACTTAAGGTCATTGAATCGGCGTTATCTAACCACATCAAGGCCTATCATCGTCCCAAACTCGATTTATTATCGACAGTAAAAGGCGTTGGTCCTGCCACAATAGCCACTTTGATCGCCGATGTCCCGGAGTTGGGTCAATTAACCCGCCGTGAAATTAGTGCATTGGTTGGCGTTGCACCGTTTAATCGGGATTCTGGGTTCTTCCGGGGAAAACGAACAATTTTTGGAGGAAGAGCAATGGTGCGTCGAATGCTTTATATGGCTACGTTAACAGCCATTAGATTTAACCCCGTTCTCTGCGCTTTCTACAAGAGATTAACCGAAGCAGGCAAGCCAAATAAAGTCGCTATCATTGCTTGTATGCGTAAGTTACTGGTCATTCTCAATGCAATGATAAAAACAAATAAGCCGTGGGATGAATCTTTCCACACGGTTTAAAGCGAAAGACAGTTGCTCATTACAGCCCCTAGACTTTTTACCAAAAATAAGGGCAGCTTTTAGGTTGCCCATATCACTCGATCACTAACGGCTAAGTGTCTTTTACACACCCAAACCATTACTGAGTTGTACAACAGTCGGGATAACCTTCTCTGCATGTTCCAGAGTGGCAGACATGATAGATTCCACTACGGTCGGGGAGTTGTACAGACCCATACCGCCACCGATACCTATAGCGAACGCCATGAGGCTCTGGCGAGCGATACCGCTGACAACGCCGACCAGGATCATCGCACCCGCAACGATTCGACCAAGAGTACCTTGAGTCCAATCTTTGAGAGTTACCCATACGTCGTCAAACGCTGTACCACCAGTACCAGAGTGGGCCTGATCCGGCACGAGCAAGAAAGCTACCACCATCAACCCCAAGAAGAGGAAGAGTGTGTTGTTTTTACTTGAGGCATTAGCCAACTGATTTGCGTTCATCAAGAACATCTCCTATTTGGTTGTTTCAGACTTCGGTTCGTGTTTTACCGTTTGCAGCGGTCTCAAGACTGGCTCACTTTGCGGTATGCCATCCCCAATCACCCACCTGCGCGGCTCGATTTCGGTGTAGACGTACCCTGTCACGATGAGATCACCATTGGTGTCCTCCCAGGGAGCTACCCAAATCCGCATAACCTGTGCCGGTGTACGAATTGGAATCGGGCGATCCGGAAGGCGCGGGGCGACATAGTTGTCGATTACCGGATCTCCGGAGCTAGATGAGTTCGCCGAAACGTTTGAGGAACCTCCGCCGTCAGCTTCCGCTTTGGCCTCGACTTCCTCTGGTTTCATGGGACGCGGGACATTTTCGTCATTGGTTGCGGCGTAAACGTCTCGCGCTGACATACACTGAACACCATTCGGCATTCCCGGACAGCTATACTCATCCTTGCCGATGTTGAACGTGGAGCAGCCCGACAAAACAAGTAGCGCCGCGCCCACCCCCAACATCTTTGCGGATCTTACTGTCTGTTCCTTTTGAGCCTTGCCTCTGGAACTGTCCTTTCTGGTCAAAATGTTCAAAATTTTCATTTCTTAGTGCCCCCAGTGGAACGAATTTGTAGCTTGGTGCCTTTGGTCACGATGATGTCCACTTGACGGCCTGCATCGACTTCGATAACGGGAAAGATGCCTTCGGCCATGTCGATGTAGAACTGAGCGATGCGATCCAAAGCCTTACTGGCCCCTTTCACTGCCGCGCCCTGCAACATCTGGCCAGAGAACACAGACTGGTACTGGGTATTTGAACCAGGGTTAGTGCTGACGACCGGCACCGGATTGACATCAAAGGCTTCGGACACGCCACCAAGGAAGCCAGCCATCAAGGACTTGGCTATGATCTGGCCTTGCTTCGATACAACACGACCACGGACACCGGCCTTACCGTCTTCTCCCACCGCATAGGAATCCAACTTCGCCTCGATGACGCCTCCATCATCACGAACGCAAGAGAAGGTCTCACCGCGCAGGTACGCTCGCTCTGAGCTGAGGTCGCCGTAGCCAGAAACAATCAGGAAGCACTCCCGGACGTCCGCACGGAAGCGGTTAGGCAAAATGGCTTCTTTCTGAATCCGGAGGGTCGAAGGGAACGGATCTCGACGGGCACCTTGAGATGTTGGTGCGTCCATACCGTTGATGAGTATCCCTGTCAGGATGGAGCCGGACGGCAGGTAAATAGACTCATCATCTTTGTCATCCTTCGATTCAACTTCTGGCGCTTTCTGCAAGTAGCTCACGATTTGGATGCCCGGTTTGGTTGCGTCACGACCATCACCCTTGCCAGTAGCCGGAGCTCCGCCCTTTGAGTCAGGAAGCGGTGCATCGCGGAAAAAGGAGGCAGGATCTTTGTAATCGAGCTTTTTCTCCATGAACTGACCATCGCCGCCAGATGCACCATAAACATCGGCTCTGGCATCCCCTGATGATGAGGTAGTTTTTCCACCAGCAGCGCCGGTTTCCACCTTTTTAGCCAGTTCCATGTTCTTCTGGGTTAGGCGATCTAAGTCTTGACGGAGACGAGTCATCTCACGGCTAACATCACTGGATTTTCCAGCGGTGTTTTTGGTCTCTTCCAGTTCCTTCTTAACTCGCTCCAGCTCCTTTTTCAGGTCGGTGTTTTCACGAGACACCATCTTCACATCGGCAGATAGCGAATCTATACCGATCTCACGGGTATTTTTGTCTGTGAGGACATGCTTGATGGTTTCTTGCCTACCTCGCTTTTCCTCCTTCTTTGGCTCGCCAGAGAACATGGTCACGACAGCAAAAAGAACAAAAACACCACCAGCTATTGAGACCCAACGTTTTTTCTTAGGGTCCAATTCGATCCAAAATCTTTTGATCATTGACCACCACCCAATAGCGACGGACGCTTAGAAGTAGAAGCAATTCCTCGCTTCTGCTTCTTAGCCACATAGAGTTCTGTTTTCCGGCCGGGCTCAAGTACGTTGAGCGGCCACGTAGTGACAGCAGAGACATCCCAGCTTCCACACAAAGCCTCTTTGAACTCGATAGGCTGGTCAGAAACATTCTGTGCGACCCCAATGAACACATTCAGGTGATGCCCTATCATGTATTGCCCCTTGCTGAAATCCACCTTAATCCCCGGATGGGAACAGCTAGGCACGGTAGCTCCAGCAGGGATACGGTTCATCGTGTAACCCTGAGGGACTTCGCCAAGGGCAATCTTACGGAACACAGAACGGATGGTTTCGACATAAGGCTGACTCTGTTCCCAGGTCTCAGCCTTCGTATTAGCAAATGCTCCGGTTATTCCTACACCACCATCGAGTTTGAGAAATACTTCTCTGGGCGGAATACGACGAGGAACCATCGTCAGGCTTAGCGCTTGGGCTTCTGAGCCTTTTTCCGTAATGAACATAGTCACTGGGTATTGTTTATCCGTAGCGACATAGACCACGTTCTCTTTGATACAAACCTCACCGCACTGACCGTTATCGGTTGCCCCAGTCAGCGAAGTGGAGACAATCTCCGGATTACTGAACGGTGTTACAACACGATTAGGATGACCAATTGCAATGGGGATGATTTGGTTCACGCCGGGCTTCATCGTCAATACGGGGTTTTCATTCACATTCCCCACTACTTCATTGATGTTTTGTCCCGACGTCACAGGGGCAGGAACGTCCTTTTTCATAACGCTTGCCGGGACAACAGGGATGTCATCCGAGGCATAGGCTATTGATGCTCCAAACGCCAAGTACAGTGCCAGGAGTGAAGTTTTAGCGTTGTTCTTCATGCTCTCTCCGGTTCTCTTCTTTGCGCTGGAGTTGCTCCAAAACAGTTTTGGTGCGTGGCTTTCCTACATAGGTGTCGATGTAGTCCAGCACGGGCGCGTAATTAGAAATCTTGATGGCAAACTCGTAGGAGCGTTCGCTACGCTCCTCATTAGAAGAAGCCCCTTTGACATAGGAGTATCCGTAGACAAACACCTTGTCGCTCTTGGACTCGTATTCAACAAAACGCGGCTCAAATCGCATGGTTACGCGGTCGTTCTTGATCTGTTGAGCTTGAATTTCGATGGTATCAATCACGTCTTGATAGATACTCGGGGAAAGAAGTGGACTGATCCGTTCCTTTACAAAATCCACCGTTCCTGGAGTGACATTCCCGAGGAGATGAGCAAAGGCGAAGCCCCAAGCTTCTTTGTAAGACTGGGAAGCGTTACTCTTTGTCACCCACGCCTCTTCCGTCAACGTGAACGGTTGCATAGTGACGATAGTCTCCTTACTGAAAACCTGGATCACAAGCAGGAAGACTATAGAGATAAGACCACCTTGAAAGATACGACCCCATTTGTTTTCGATTTGGGTCCCTTCCCAGGTTTTGAGATACTTTTTCAGGTTCAAGGCAAATACCTCCGGACAAACGGGTTCTTGAAGGACTTGGCCTTGGTCACAATGAATCCGGCCCAGTAGATCATGTGGAGCAAATATCCATCCGGATGATTGTCCCTGAACCGGCGATACAGGTTGGTTACAAGTAACCCTCCCAAAAAGCAGATCAGGGCCTTACCGATGATGACCCCAATCGTCAGCCCCAAAAGCATGGGGGCCAGCTCATCTGCACTCCACAACAACAGATGCGGTGGCTCATCGACTCGGCGCGGTATCTTTACAGGCTTCATAACAACCCTCTTTTTTTCCTAGTGGACTGTATTCTCATTCAGGACCATTGCTTTTCTGCCACGGCTTCGCGCCCTTTTCGGGCACTTCCAGAGACAAATAAAAAAAGGCGGCCTGAGCCACCTCTTTCACTTTCACCGATCCAGTTATTAATTCTGGGGGATCGCAACAGAATCCTGTTCCGAGGCTGCAACGTTTTCGGCCTGCTTCTTCGCTTTGGTTTTAAACTTAAATATGACACTGTATGCCGCCAGCAAAAAGAAACTGAGGATGCCCCAGTAAGCTTGTACTGTGCCCAAAGCTTTTGCCGGATCATTTGCTGCACCACTGACAGCATCAGCGGCCAACTTAATCCACTGAGCCCAATCAAACCCGGCTACAAAAGCTGACAGCCAGAAGGCAACGGCTACAGGCACGATGAAGATGCAAATCAGTACAGCGTTCATCAGGAACCAAAAGAATTGTTTATTTACGTTCACAAATCCTCCTTAACCGAGAAAATTAAATGCGTGTTCTAGGTTCACACCTACAACAAAACCGATAGTTGTCATCCGGTGCTCATCATCTCTTAATTGAGCAATCTCGGCACAGTGCTGTTACGGCCCATTTTGGGCACATTGAAGAGGGTTCTTTCTTCGAGGGAATTTTGTGGAGAGGCAAAAAACTTTCACATGTGAAAGTTGAAAAGCGGCCAATGTCCGCCAGTTTGGTCATGCACTTTGGCTTTCTCTCTTGTGCTGTACTGCACGTTAAGTACAGTGTGTGTTTTTTCGTCTCTTATAGTCAGGGGATATGTGGATAACAAAGACACTCTTCACCATACTGACCCACATCTCTTAACACAATATCATAGGCCAACGTAACTTCAATGTTGTCGTTGACGTCTTGACGGACGTAGAACTCAATGAAGCTCACTTGAGCTATTGCTACTTTATCGATAAAGCTCCAGAAACTCGGATGAGAAGTACCATCACTCAACAATAACCTCTCTCCGTGCTCCTAGAACATTTAACTTAGTTATGTGGTAAAGAAATTCCGTCGCTATCTTCGTAAACGTCACCAAAGAAGAAGTCTGTCTTATTCATCAAGCTTTGCCTCCCCTAATTGCTTGTTGGGTCAATTTGATCCAATTCTGCGGATTTTCACAGTCAACGTGCGTAGTTGCTGCTGTCTTAACAGTCTTGTTGTATCCATACCAGCAACAGTGTATGTCTCCAGCATAAACGCAAACATAGGGTCATTTAGTATGGTGTCAACTATCATCGGAAGGGATGTATTCTTAAGCTGACAATTCTGAGCTCGTATCTCCAGCACATCCTGAGCCACCAGCGTACAGCCTGGACAACCTACTTCCAAGCTCTTAATCTTGAGTTTCTCATAGCCATTTAGAGCATCAGGAACTGCCATGACGGAACCAACCATCATCAGTCCCACAGCGATCAATTGGATTTTGTTGCGTAAGTTCATTGTTCCTCTCTTAATATCGTTCCCGTTTCGTTTCGGTAAAAAGAGACGCCCATATATTGTTTCAAGTTCAAGCGTCCGTGAAAACAGATTTGCGATTATTCGCAATCCTTCTTTTTTTCGAATGTAAGCTAGTTTGTCATTGAAATGAGATACTCTCCCTTGCAAGAACAATTTCCCCATTAGCAGCCCCCCCAAAAAAAACACCTATAAGAAACTCATAAATGTTCTTTGGCGTGAAATAGTCAAGCGACTTCATTATTGTCTCCCAATCGTTATTAATGTTTTGTTTAAAAAATACATGCTGTTTCTCCTATACCCGTTTCTGAAGGTTGCCGAAAGTCAAGCCAACCAGAACGCAACACGTCATCATTGTCAGAGGAATGATGATAGGATCGAGCGCAACCGGGACAAAAAACGCAATGAACAACCCCGCCATCAAGTACACCGTGCCGCGAACGCTATAACGGTGCAGAACAGGGCTTGCATAGTCGAAGTTAGTGCGTTTGATTCGCCAGGTCATCATCCCGTCATACACAGCAGGCACGAAAAGAATGAGCATGTAGGGAACCCACGCGGTCAAAAGCGCCAATCTGATGTAGAACTGGTAAATAACGTTAGCCAAGGACTCTATGCGGCCCTTAACCCAGACAAACCACCCCTTACCCATGTCTTGCATCCCTTTGGATTTTTGACGCTCTTCTTCGAACGGGACCAATGTGTTGTACATCCCCTCATAGAACCCAGAATCAATGATGCTCGATCTGAACCAAGTAGAGGCTTTATCCTGTATCCAGTCTCTGGCTTCGGTTCCAAGACTCTGCTCCATCAGCACAGACTCTCGCTTTATCGCCCTGTCGGTCCAGTCACCAGGGATCAACAGCAATATCGCCAGCAGCTCAATAACCAACAGCCATGCGACCAGCAACCACGGCTTCTTCATAGTCGGTTCTCCTTAAAACAGTTTTCACGCTCTCACAGGTGATGAGCTCATACAGCAAGCCACGCAAAGAGGTCTCATCCTCGTGGGGCTGCGGGTTAATGGATAATTCTCCTGGATGGGAAGAAAGCCACAGTGAGAACGGCTCTCCTGAATCGACAGACCATGAATCACCGCCACTATCGACAATTTGCACTTCCAGTGCCCGGCAGGTTTCAGTGATCAGGGTTTCCAGAAACGCCCCTATTCTGGCCGGGTCTTCGTACTTTTCTCTCTGCTCATGAAACACGAGCTGGCTGTAGCGATGCAGAGCCTCTTCAATGATCGGGTAAATCACCGGCTCCTGATTCGCCTTAATCCCGTCTGTGATGTAGCAGCTCAGCTTCTCGATGATGACCTCTGATGCAGGCCAGTCGAATTGAAGGATGTTCAGGATGTGAGCGTTTTTGCGGCCACGACTTTTCAATTCATTCATAACCCTGTCAAAAGGGTTCACATCGACCATGATGGCTACCTCGTAATCTCTATACTTCTTGTCACACATAGCTCTACTCTTACTGGGTCAATATGGGCAGACGGCCTTTTACGATTGTTCCGCCTGAAATCTTGGCTATGTATTCCAGGTTCGGAAGCATCCCCAGTAACTGGGCTGGGAACAGATCAGCTTCCTCCTCCATCAAACGCTCGCCTTGGTTGCCTCCGTGCATAATGGGCTCTTTGCCATCGGAGTTCTGGCCTTGGGTTCGCATGACGTACTTGAGCCGGGTCTTCGGCAGGTTATCCGCGATGTACTCCTGGGTTTCCCCATCAACAATACGAAGAGCAAAAGTGTTGTTGATGTTCCCCAGCACCTGGAGCGCTTTGTCTTTGCTGCCCAGTCGAGCGGCGAAGTCAGCAAGGGTCTGGGTTGCAACGAAAAGACAAAGTTTCGCACCGCGCCCTTTGTTCAGAAGCTGGATGAATGGGTCGTTGATTACCTCTGCGGCCTCGTCCACAAAGATGTTTACGGGCCTGTTGTTGACGCCATAGTTGTATCTGTCACCGGCAACCGCTGTCAGATCTGACAGGAAGATGGAGCCCATAGCGCTACCGAGCATGTTGTCGGTCAGAGAGTCCAGGCCCAGGTAAGCCACTTGGGCGTTGTTGATGATCTTGGCGGAGTCAGTGATTTGGCGCTCGTCACTCAGATCTGATGAGTCTGGAGACAGGAGCGGTCCGAGTTCTCCGGAAGTCAGCATGTTCATGATAGGCAGAAGGTTCGCCACCATTTTGGAGAAGTGGGTTTGGTCGTGCTGGAACATCGACAGCAAACCTTCAAGGTCTGAGTTCGGGTGCTGAGGCTGAATGATGTCGTAGTAGAACTTCATCAACGCGAAAGCGATCTTCTCACGAGAACCGTTTTTGGCTTTCTCCAAGTAAGCCGCTGCTTCTGCCTCCCAGTCAGGCATCACTCGTTCGGAGTAGGCCTGAACGGCTTTGATGACCAGACCCGCAGCACCACCTTCAAGGAAGCGACGGAGCTTTGTCAGATTTGGACGATCATGAGTAATGACCAAACCCTGAGCGATGTTGTTCAGTGCTTGCCAGCCAAATGACTTGAACGGGTCGGCACCAGCTTCGGACGGAATCAGCGCGGCCAAACGACTTGCTATTTCAGTTACGCGGGTGAAGTTCCGCAGAGGGTCGATACGCACCGACTCTTCTGGGAATGCCGGATGGAATGAGACGAACCTTTCCGGTTGTCCCATAGCTTCACATGCACGTCGGGCATTGTCCCGCATCTCCTTATCCCCTTTCGGGTCTATGATGATCACGGCCTCCCCTCGCAGAATGGCTTGTGAGATCAGGATGTCGAACATGCGAGTCTTGCCAGAGCCGGTGGTTCCAACGATCAGCGAATGCCCCTCAGTGTGCTTGAGTGGCTGCATCAGCTTCTCTTCTTTTGGCTCTACCCCGTGAATCCAGGGCTGGCCGATAGGCAGCTCTTTTTTCTTACCCTGTATCTTCCGGACAACCTTCTTGACCGTAGACTCTTTGCCTACGATGGAAGTCCAGTCGCGTTTCAGGATTTCAAACACGCGCTGGGCATGGCGGTTTTCCCACAGGAATCCACTACCAAGCCACATATCTTCGGGCGTGTCCTTGATGTACTTCTGGAGCTCCGCAATGGAGATGAACTCCAAGTCCCGGCCCTTCAAATGCTTTTGGAGCAGGTGAAGTTTGATAGCCTTGGGCAAACGAGCCATTGCCATCACGCTACAGATCCCTGTCATCCAATAAAAGGGCTCCGGAGGCATAGTGCTGACTTGCTCCACGGCCAAAGCCGCACCGGAGGCGGCAAGCCAGCCTGCTACAGCATTTTTTTCATAGTTGGGCCGCCACGGCATCTCGTAGGCGAGCGGGTCATAACTCATTGTCATGTTTCATCTACCTCTAAATACAATTTTCCCTGACGTTTCTTGAGCAACGGGCGTCTCTGTGCTCGGCTCAACATCCCGCAGAGGATGTGTTTACTGATGCCGATGTTTTCCCCGGCAATCATGTCGAAGGCTTTATCACTGGTTACTAAGCTGCCGTCTTCTTCCAGAACAGGTGTCACGAGCCATCGGCCCGAGCGTTTTTGGATCATGTCCTTGAGCATCTGGAGCGCTTTCTGAGGGGTAACGCCAGACGGCAAGAAATCTTCCTCGTTGATGTCTTTTGGGTTCGTTTTTGCTTTAGGTGGTTCAAACTCCCTTACCTCTGCCTCGTCCTTTTCTCGCAACTCGACATGCCCCACCAGCTCCCTTTCTCTTTCCACTTTGGGTTCTGGAGCTGCTGGTTGAACCTCTCGTTTGGGAAGGCGAGCGACGTTCTGCTTTTCTTCAACCGGCTTGCGGTCTTGGTCCTCAACCACAGCGGTAACATCGGCTTTCTTCTCCTTCGGAGGTTGTTGGGAGGCCTTGTCTTTCATCTTCTGTGTCGGTGCAACTTTCCCTGAACCAGCGTCTGACTTCT
The DNA here is from genome assembly GCF_963866145.1 of Xenorhabdus sp. NBAII XenSa04. Lineage (NCBI taxonomy): Bacteria > Pseudomonadati > Pseudomonadota > Gammaproteobacteria > Enterobacterales > Morganellaceae > Xenorhabdus > Xenorhabdus sp. NBAII XenSa04. The sequence goes on along the minus strand of NZ_CAWMEB010000056.1, from coordinate 8,197 downwards.
GCTGTTGTTGTGTTTTTTTTCGGCTCTGTTGACCCTGTTGTTTCGGAACGTTTTTACTCTTAACTGCATCCGCACCAAAAGGAGAAACCAGCTCAAAAGCATCTCGGTATCCACCCATTGATGCTTCTGCCTCTTTAATGGCCGCAACAACTGCATCTGAAAGTTGTTGTGTTAGCACGATCGCTTTAACGCCACTGAAATCACGAACTTTGCGACTTGGCATAATCGGGTCAGGGACAATCGCGTTGGCTTGGGACAGCTTCGAGAGGACTTCTGACGGCGCACCCAATGACCGAGCTCCTTCTGGGTACAGGATGACCGCCTGCCTCTTCATCAGGCATAGAACCTCACCCAGCGTCGTTTTCCCTTCCAGAACCGGCATGACCGCTTGTTCAAGCAACGCGGATGCTTCCCCATACCCCACCAACATTTCTACCAACAGTGCCTTAGCATCCTTTTCCTGCTGGTCGGGTTTGTCCATATGCAGAATTTCTGGCGCGGACATTGTTTGTTCTGTCGCGTCAGTCAGCATCGGAAGTGGTTCAAGCGCCCATGATGGTGGTTCATCGGAACCACCGAACATGGGGAAGTCATCACCCTGCAGGGAGTTTTGTTCTTGTGGAGCAAAGTCGGGTTGCGGCGGTTCTAGCCCTTCCGCTTTGGTGCTTTCGATGTTTGTTGCGTCAGTGCTGCTTATGTCCGCCGATGCGTTAAAGGCATCGAATGGGAAGTCGATGTCCCCCAGTCCACCCCCAACATCCTTGAGAGCTTGTAATGGGTTGTCGTTCGCCAAAGGTGGTGCGTTTTTGGCAATGTCCTGAGGGGATAACTCTTCTTTTGCCTCTGGTTTCTGGGCTTGTTTCTCTGTGTCGCTCTTCGATTTTGCTCTGGCCAGTTTACTCTGCTGCTTGCTCTTCTTGCCAGTGTCTGATTTGGGTGATTCAGTTGATGCTGCATCGTCTTGCTCAGGCTTCTCCTCGACTTCCGTAGAGGTGCTTTTCAGCATCTCCATAGCATCACCAAAACCAAGACCCGCTAGAGCTTTCTCTGCCTCCTGCTCTGCGGCCAACATGTCATCGTTCAGAGCGGCTTCACCTTCCTCTTGGTCGTCATCGCCTTCATCAGGATCAACAAACTCAATTTCAGCGTCCTCAACGTCACCAACAACTTCCGCTGCAACCGCCGCAGGAGGCTCAGTAGTAAACACCAAGTCATTCGATTCGATGCGGAGCATCAGAATTTTCACGGAGCCAGCCGCTTCCTGGAGCATCTCTGGTAAAACTTCCCAGTAGCGGTAGTACGCACGCTCACCTTTCTCCTGCACAGTGTTTGGCACAGCAAAACCGCGCTCGATGAGAATGTCCGCCAACGTGTCTGGATCTCTTGGGATACCAGGGATCTTGTCGTGGCTGATCAAGTCGTAGAGGTCGCCAAGGTGTTTCCATGCGATGAAAACACCTTGGTTGAGGTGCCAAACTTTCGCGCCAAGCTCATTGACTTTCCATTTCCCGGTTTTCACCAGGCGACGGATAGCATCGAACACGTACCGCTCTACAGGTACACCATAAGAGAACTCGTCCACATCAAGACGACTTTGGCGAAGATCCCTTGAAACACTCTCTTGGTCAGCACGAAGCATCAACTTAGTAACTGGCTGGTTGACGCTGGTTCCCGAGATCGCTTCCAGCATCGCTTCAATAATGGATGGGCCAGACTTGGACAGAAATTCCCGAGTCTCAGCCGGAATGATTCGATCCACCGCCAGCAGCGAGAATTGCTCGTGTCGTTTGTGTCGCTTATCGCGCCACCGGATAAAGTAGCGGTCTATTTCGTGACGGTGTGCCCAGTCATGAAGTAACTCGGAATACGGATTCCATGTGATCGACCCGTCTTTGTCCGTAATGGACACATCTGAGAGCGGTTTGCCAACGTCATGCAGCAATCCGGAAAAACAACTGGCAAGTCGCCAACGCGGTTCATTGTCGCGGCGTTCCCGAGGCGTCCCCTCGATGGAGAAGATAACCGACTCCGAGGCCTGAGCCGCCCAAAAGGCAACTTCAAGTCCATGCCGAAACAGGCCACCAGCGCCACGATGGTGGTGAGATTCGGAAGCTGGTAACAGGTGAACAAACGCGGCATACCGCTGGATCACCGGCAGAACCAGCCGGTTGAAGTCGTCCACAGTGAAACCGAGAGAGTTCCGCACTTTCTCAATCAGTTCAGCTTGGGTTGCCAGTATCTTGTCTAGCGGGGCCACTGGCAGGCCCTTGGCAAAAGGCGGGTATCGAGGGATTTCGTCATCTTCCACGTCTTTAAGCGGCAACACTCTGGCGTTTGGCGCGGTCTCGATCACCCCACTTCGCCCACCAAATAACTTGTTCAGAGCTCTCAGCATGTAGGTTGACCATATTCCTATCGTATTTTTCGTCGCTACATGCTCTCAAAAACACCTTTAGATCGTACACACGCCTATCTGTCCAATTTGGGCAGTTTGAGAAACCAGCTTTCCATCTCCCTCCTTTTAGAATGGGCTCATCGACAAATTTTGATGAGGAAAGGCACGATGAGACAACTGATAACAATTCTGGGAGTGGCAATTCTGATCGGGTGTTCCTCTAACGCCCCCGAGCAAAAGCCTCAGCCCCATCCCGCTCCAGCCAAGAATGACAAACCGGCCCGAGTCAGCCGGAATCTGTCTATGGAATGGGACAACATGGGGCGCGGTGGCGCGGCAGTGCGCCAACCTGGTTATATCCATGTGCTTGGCGACAGTAATGTCAGCGCGACGATGAACAAGGCCAAAGATGGCTCCGATGGATCAGACAAAACCCCGGCAGGGATCAAACAGCACGGTGATATAAACGAAGCCATCAACACATTCAAGTCCATGAATAAAGGCAAAGGCTACTCGCTGTACGAGTTGTCACGCTGGGAACGCTATTGCGATAGCGGCAAAGGTATGGACGAACACGATTGGCGCTTTATTGAGGCTGAGGGTGCCACGAACATTCCCAAAGACGTTGTAACTGGCTGCATACCGCCCACCCACACCTATCAAGATTACCTGAATGCCTGGACGCACTTTTGCACCAATCAGGCTATAACCAACGTAGACCGCCGTATTGTGCGCAAGTCCGTGCGTCCCTATTCAGTGGTGAACCCATGCAAAGCTCTGAAATAAGAAACCACACGGAGCCCGGTCGAAAGGCTGAGCTCTATGACGCTTTATCAATTATGCTCCAGGAGGTCTGTTCGAGGGGTAATTCCCGCGAAGCGGCCTATGTCATTTCTGGAGTCCTCGAAAACCTCTCCAGAGACTATCCCGAGGTAAAAGGTCTAGCACAAAACTGGACTGAGCTGGCGAATCTGGAATCAAAGATGAAGGGAGCGCTTAATGGATCTTTATATCTGCGAAAAGCCTTCTCAGGCCAAAGATTTGGCTGGTGTAATGAAGGCATCACAAAGAGGCGATGGGTTTCTCCACGATGGAGGAAACAGAGTCATTACCTGGGCCTTCGGGCACCTTCTGGAATTGTATATGCCGGACGACTATGATGAACGATACAAGTCATGGTCACTGGAGACTCTCCCCATTGCTCCTGACTCCTGGCGGTACAACGTTCGCAAGAATGCGTTCAAGCAGTACAAAATCGTTGAGGGCCTGGTTAAAAAGGCCAGCACTATCTACATCTCTACCGACTACGACCGCGAAGGTGAAGCCATCGCCCGGTCGCTTCTGGATCGATTTCGTTATTCTGGCCCTGTTCGCCGTGTTTGTTTGACGGCTCTCGATGAATCAAGCATTAAGAAAGCACTGAACAATGTTAAGGACGGCAACGAAACCGTCTCGCTCTACTACGCAGCTCTGGCAAGGCAACGTGCTGACTGGCTGGTGGGGATGAACGTAAGCCGCCTCTATACAGTGTTGGCCCGAGATATAGGCTTCAACCACACACTTCACGTTGGCCGGGTTATCACCCCAACCGTCGCGCTTGTGTGTCAACGGGACCGAGAGATCGCTGGTTTTACCCCTTCCCCTTACTGGACTCTGGGAGTGAACGTGTCCGTGCAAAATGGTCAGTTTGTCGCCCAATGGATACCACCCGAAGAGTGCAGTGACGAGCAAGGCCGATGCGTTAATAAGGCCTATGCCGAACAGGTGGCCTCCCAAGTCAATAGGGAGAATGCTGTTATCAGCAAAGCAGAGACCAAACCAGGTAAAGAGTCTGCCCCCCACCCCTTCGATCTAACTTCGTTGCAACAATACGCAAGCAAACGATGGGGATATACCGCTCAGCAGGTTCTGGATGCAGCTCAAGCCCTGTACGAGACACACAAAGCTACAACCTACCCTCGTACCGACAGTCGCTACCTACCTGAGAGCCAAAAGGAGGACATTCTTGACATCCTACAGGCGCTTATTTTGTCCGATCAGCACGTCTCAGGGCTGATAGCTGGCGCAGACCCTCACCGCAAGTCCAGAGTATTCAATGACTCTAAAGTGACCGCGCACCACGCGATCATTCCAACACCGGCCAGAACAGACATCAGCGCCATGTCTGAGATCGAGTTAAATCTCTACGACGCCATCCGTCGTTTCTACATCGCGCAGTTCTACAGCGAGTTCGAGTTCACCAAAACCTCCATCGAGGTGCAATGTGAACATCACCTCTTTGCAGCTTCGGGTAAGACACCGGCCAAACAAGGCTGGAAGGTTTTGTTTGCTTCTGACAGCGAAAGCAGCCCCAAGGATGAGGGTGAAGATACCGACACGCCGGTTGAGCAGGAGAAGCTCCCTAGGGTTAGTCAGGGCGAACCTGCCTTGCTTAATGGTGCTGAGTTGGCAAACAAAATGACGAGGCCAGCGCCACACTTCACAGAAGCCACATTACTTGCCGCGATGGAGAACATTGCTCGGTTTGTGACTGAGGAGAAGTTCAAGCAGATCCTCAAAGACACAGCCGGCTTGGGCACTCCAGCAACACGCGCCAGCATCATCCTGGGCGCTGTCGATAAAGGCTATTTCAAGCGTCAGAAAAAGGTACTGCTTGCAACAGATAAGGCTCATGCACTTATTGCCGTGCTTCCACCAGCAATCAAGTCACCTGGTATGACTGCGGCTTGGGAGCAAGAACTTGAAAAAGTCGCCACCGGCTCCGGAAACATGTCTGTCTTCATGAAGCAAATCTCATCTTGGATCTGCCAAATGATTGAGCAACTAACGGTAGCAGCTCCTGAGCTGACCAAAGAAGGCGGAGCTATGGCGAAAGCCTTTGAGGGTGCGAAGCCACCTTCGTATGAATGTTTTCACTGCGGCGGTGAGATGTACCGAATCAAAAGCAAACACGGTTTCTTCTGGGGCTGTCAGAACGAGGCTTGCAAGAAAACCTTCTCTGATAACCGTGGCAAACCTGAGAAGCGTATCGAGGCAGAGAATTGTCCGGACTGTCCAGATTGCGGTAGTCCAATGAGGCTCAGAAAAGGGAAAGCTCTTGGAAAAAAACGCGCATCGAGATTCTGGGGTTGCACAGCCTATCCCGATTGCAAAGGCACTATGTCTTTTAATAAATTTGACTTTATGTTTTGTTGAGCGTTCTGGTAATCAATATCGGCAATACTGGCGAGTTTTTCAGCCTGATTGAGTTTACTCCATTTAGCCATATCAAAAATTGTTTGTTCTAACATTAAACTCACATTAGATCCGTAACCTTCTTGCTCACTATTGCGAAATTTTTTGTTATATTTGGCATTCGCCTTCAAATCTAACTTTGGTAGCAATGGGCTACGGGCTATGTTGATTCCTTGAAAAACCGAATTGCGTTCAGCCAGTGCCTTAAGCAATTCAGGGTTAGTTTCTTTCGCCTGTTTATAGACTTGTAACAAATCTTCTGCCTGACTTGAAGCACTGAAACCGAATAAATTCATCGCGATAAAAAGAGATAGCAATTTTTTCATTTGTGTTCCTTGTGGTACAGGTATTTTGCTTACGTAACTCCTGATAAAAATTAACACCACAGATTCTAGCAGAAAATACTTGCATGGTAGCCAACTGTCTGTGCTATACCCCTTATTTCTCATGGCATTAGCTATCAAAAATCAATACACCAACTGTTGTGTGATTGAACATAATCTTATCTGAACCCAATTTTTTCGGTTGCGCTACGTAAAATCGAGGATAATTTCACTGGGGTTATATGTTGTGTTTTTTACGTAGCACTACCCACTACCTTTGTTTGTTGTGACTAAATTAATCTCACGTATTTGGTTTCTTTCTAGCAAAGTCACAGAACACTATGAATAGCGTAGCTACAGCAGCAAGAAAAAGCCCGAATGTAGCAGAGGCTATAATATTGTTAGCAATAGTATCTTTGGTGAATTTTGTTAAAAAACCACAAAGAACAATAGGGATAATCAAAACAAATGTTACTGTCCATGCAATAATATTATCTATAACTCTTTCTTTTAGTTGGTGTTTAGTTTCCTTTCGTATTTTTTTTCTTATGTTGTTCTTACCTTTTCTCATAATTATTATTTTCTTTTAATAAAATTAAATAGTTGTGATGTTTGCATAGCAACAAATGTTATAGGGGCATACTAACAGGGAATATGTACCTAATTTAGCTTTATACCAAAAATCCGGCACAAATATTGAAACGCACTAACGCCAAGTACACAGCCAAAACAAATTATTGATAGAAAAAAGCCCAGAGCCTGAATCAGCTTAAGCGTAGTATCAATGTTCATCTCATCATAATTTCTGACCAATGCAGCAGCAACAGATACGACCATCAAACACAATCCTATGTGTAAAATTTTACGTAAGTTGCGCCTATCTGCTTCCTCTTTCTTTTTTTCTATACTCTAACCTTTCTTGTTCAGTCATATTCTCTTCAAATTTATTCATTTTGTATTCCCTTTATTTAGTTTATTGATGTACTCTTCACCAATGGAATTTATGACATTGTTAGCTTCTTTCCATACGTTGAACATCCCAAAACCTATAGTTATTATTACTAATATTCCTATTGCTCCATATTTTTTCATTTTTTATCCTTAAAGATATCTCTAATAGCCTTAATTTATGGTGCGTCATGTTTGATTATACTTATCAGTTTTATTTCTCCAAAAATAAATTATTACAATTACTGGGATTATAAGTCGGTAAATTAAAGCTGATCAAGTTTATCTATGATACTATAAACTAGCTTTATGTTATTTAAACAAATCAGAATGCGATCCAGTTCTATCAAAGTGTACGTGTTTATCATCAACAATGTAAATTAGTAGCCAATCAGGTTCTATATGAAGATCTCTACGGGGTTTCCAGTCTCCTTGTAAGGGATGATCATTTAATATTGCTGGCAGTGGCTTTTTATCAATCAATAACTGCATAGCATCAGTAAGCTTTTTAATATCTTTCCCTCGCTTTTTTGCTAATTTTAAATCCTTTTTAAACTTGCCTGAATAACTGATAGAACGCATGTTTAAATATCCAGTTGTTTAAAAAGATCGTTTACATCTTTAGCGTAGAAAATGTCTTCTCCTTGATCGGTTTTTTTGAACGTATTTAGCGTCTCAGCATTAGGAACTTGATTGCTTTCTACATACAATCGGATCAAATCCCGCAAGATTTGAGACGCTGAACGGTGTTTACTTTGTGCAATGGCCATAAAAGCATTCTTTAGATTTAAATCTACTTTTGTCGCCAAAAGCTCACTTTTTGTACTCATTATATTATTTCCTCTTAGCAAATCATTTCAGTTGAACAAGAAGCATACTATGTAAAACGAAGTTATACAAGGTTAAACAAAGTTAAACTTTAATAAATGCATATGAGGGGGCGCTTGGCAATCAACGTGAGAGTGTTGAATGATCAACGTTAATGCCACGCTCAGCGCATAGGCCAAATACCAGCGCACACATTGAGCGATAATATCAACAGGATAATGCAGGCGTTTGAAGGGCCTTTCGGATCAGGGACACGATCAAAACACCGAATAAAAGGCGGTATCATACCTAAACATCGCTTGTTATCCGGCAGGACAGAGACGCTATGCGGCTCTGCGGAGCTTACTGGACAAATTTATTCATACTTTCATATGGAGATGATGCTAATAACATACCTTGTACATTATTTAACGCGATGCTCGACTTAACGCGATGCTCGACTTTTATGGTGAGTTGAAATGACATAGCC
>NZ_CAWMEB010000055.1:0-531 GCF_963866145.1 Xenorhabdus sp. NBAII XenSa04 | reverse complement strand
CCAGTGACGCATGCTCATGGGTTAATAATCCCGCCAGCCGGTGATGAGCGGCCTGTACACTGTCTTGTACCGGGGTGTCATCCATATCCAGCCGTAACGGCAGGGTATTAATAAACAGCCCCATCCCACCAACCCCTTCGCTGCCAGTCATACGCCCAAACAGCAGGGTGCCGAACACCACGTTTTCCTGTCCACTGGTACGTGACAATACCTGGGCCCAGGCCAGATGACACAAAGCCGCCAGACTCACTCCCTGTTGCCGGGCTTGATGGCGCAGGCGGTCATTCAATTCTGGAGCCAGCATCCGGTGAGATTCTGTTATCTGTGAGCCATCACAATGTACCTCAGTTAGGCCAAACGGCAACGTCGGCTCCGTCACGTCCGCCAGCATCTCGGTAAAGAAAGCAGTATGGGCTGCCTGACTCACGCCCAACCGGGCCTGTGCCACCAGATTGCGGAACGGTACGGGCACAGCCAGGCTCTGCTCTTGCCCTGTCAGATAAGCCTGCACTTCACGGTGCATCACTTCCA
>NZ_CAWMEB010000054.1:0-16277 GCF_963866145.1 Xenorhabdus sp. NBAII XenSa04 | reverse complement strand
AATTATGAAAAGGTATTTAGTCAGCAGGCGAACAAGATCGGGAACGTATGGCACTGACCAGAATAGGTGACTAATGAAATATTCATACAGAATGACAAAATATACTAATATCAATGAAAATGGCGATATTTGTTCTGATTATGATGAATGGACTAGCTTTTTTGATATTGGTCAAAAAGTAAAAAAATATGAATACGAACAGATTGAAAATCAATATATAGATTATGTGATTAACTTATGTGACTGTTTAGGCATCAAGTTTCTCAGAATCAAAGACCTAGAAGTAAATTTTGATAAAATTTCATACATTGATGGTGAATCTATAAATATCAATCAATTAAGAAGCGTAATTAAATCAATTTTAAGAGAAGATATATGGTGTAAACTCATATCAGATAAATGCGAATTTCATTTTGGATATGATTTTTATATGTATTTTGTATCAAAAATAGACCACAAAGAATGTATGGATGAAATAAATACTTTACTTACTGTACAAAAATATAGATCACCATATTTAGATTAATAATATCTAACATAACAAAAAAGCCGGAAAGATCCTAATGATCTCCCAGCTTTTTATCATCACCCCATCTGATAATCCTCACATCAACTCAATACAGTACTGACTGAGTTTGGCGTTGCTAAACCTACATGTGAAAGTTGCCAAATCACTGCATTTGGTACTATTGTAACGAGTGGTTAATATGAATTAATTAATTGAATTAGTAGGAAAATATTCAACTATAGTAGTTTAAATCCAAACAAATATGGAAAATGATAAACATTGATAAAAGAAAAATCAAAATAAATGGGAGCAAGGAATAAGCTGAATTGCATTTGATCACTTCTCCTGATAGGCATTGTTGCTTAAGAATATTTCATAATAATAATCAGTTAGCAGAATCAAATGATACCGATTATTTTTCATGCTTATAGATTTGAGAAACCAATTAAAAGATATAATTTTTCTTTGCAAAGGAGCAAAAATAAATGTGTTTCCATCTGCAATGCAGAGAGATATGGGTTTAGGTATAGGAGCTTATGAAACTAAATTAGGTCAGTATGGATTACCTGAAAATTAGGTTCATACATTTGATTTTAAAGATATTGATGTTTCCCCAGAAGAACAACGAAAATTTCATTATCAATGGCTTGAATCATTACGGAAAAATAACTGATTTATTAACGTAGATTAAGCCAAAGAGCTCCTCATGATCTTCCGGTTTATTGCTATACACTGGGCATAGAGCACAGTGCCATAGAGGTGATATTCGATCGTGGAATCAATTTATTAATTCCACGACACTATCAGCAATTAAAAAGTCTCACACGACGCTGGCGGGTTTCAGATCAGATTCTGTCATCAACATAATTTTGCCATAGCCGAAAGCAATTTGAACGGGTTTATCCAACAAACTGGTTTCTGTTAACCAGTCGCCCGCCAGATACAGCTCGCCATTGTCACGTACCCAATCGATGCCCTGCTTCGTATCATTTTCCACGGCGTGGAACAGGGCAGCCGGATCATCGTCAGGCTTCGCCAATGTCAACATCAGCCCGTTGTTATATTGCTGGATATGAAACAGAGCATTAGGCGTAAAGCCCATCTGTTGCAGATCTTCACCACTTAACACACATTCCGGTTTTGCAGTGTCTTCAGTAGAAAATTTAAGCTCCATAGGTTCCTTCTTTGTTGATGAATAAAATAAAATGCGAGTTGCTTCGCAAAAGAAAAATTTTGTCATTTAAGCACAAAACGCAGCGCATACAGATGGATTCAACATCATGTTTTAATTGATAAAAAATAGCATTATGAGTTTATCCCGGCAGCTTTTTACTTAATTTTCCGGGAAATTGCCGCAGCCAGAGTGCCACAGCGATATCATCCCATTCGCCTTCATTCAGGCTTTTTAAGCAGTACCACAGTTCATGAAAATTTTGGGCGGTGATAATCAAACAACCGGGCATCACTCTGATTTTTAACAGATCGTTAATGGAAAATCCGGCTTCCAATAGCCATTTTCCACTTAAGTTGATGGCCGGAGTCGTGCGGTTCACTCCCTTGGGGCGATAAACCACTTTCTGATAACGTTCCGGTTGGGAAATTTTGTAAATGCGGGTACCTGCAGTAGAATGCGTGTCAGCCATAATAACTACCTCCATTAGTTTTTGTGGTTAGCGGTTTTATCGTGTTCCACCACGGTAAAGCCGCGTCGAAATTTTCACCGCCACTCTATCCCCCACCCAAATAACATGCCACTGACAAAAATGACCTTTGCAAAGTGGCTCGCAAAATAACGACAGCGAATGTATTCCATTGCTATTGACTATCGGCTTGGAATAACAGACGCATACCCAGTATCCAGAGAGAGGTAAACCTAACAGACGTGTTATCCACCGTCATTTAGGTCAATGGAAAAGTGAACACAATTTGCACTATCATTCGCCTTGTAGTAATGTACCTATATAGCGAATTAAAGTAGGAGATACTTCCATGACCATCACGACCCTCTCCAGCCGGGAGCTGAACCAGGACGTTACCCGCGCGAAGAAAGCAACCAAGAACGGCCCCGTATTCATCACTGATCGCGGCAAACCGGCTCATGTGCTGTTGAGTATCGAGGAATACCGGCTGCTGACCAAACAGCATCGCAACATTGCCGATGCACTGGCGATGCCGGGCCTTGCGGATATTGAATTTGAGCCGCCACGCGTGACTATCGGTATCCGTCCGGCTGATTTTTCATGATGTACGTACTCGATACCAACGCGGTGTCCGAACTACGAAAAATTCGGGCAGGGAAAGCGGATCCGAACGTGGCGGCATGGGCTGAAAGCATTGATGCCGCCGACCTCTTTGTATCCGCCATCACCATCATGGAGTTAGAACTTGGCGTTTTGCTGATTGAGCGTAAGGACGCCGCACAAGGGGCCATACTGCGGGCATGGCTGGAGCAACATGTTTTACCGGAGTTCGCCGAACGGACATTGCCCGTCGATACAGCCATAGCACAACGCTGCGCCCGGTTGCACGTGCCCGACAGATGCAGCGATCGTGATGCGCTGATTGCGGCGACGGCGCTTGTGCATGGTATGACGGTCGTCACACGTAACGTAGCCGATTTTCAGTCTACAGGGGTGACAATCCTCAATCCGTGGGAATCGAATCCATAATAATGAGAGTCAGAAAACTGTCGTTATCGGGTTACTGTATGCGTCGCTTAAGCTCCTTCAGCATGTCATGCAATCTCTCAATGGCCTGCGCATTTTCCGCAATAGACTGCTTGTGACGCACGTCGGCTCGGGCCTGCTCATTGAGTTGCTCCTGTAAACGCCGCCCGGTTTCTGCGTCCAGAAAATGATCCTGACTGGCCTCCACTATCCAGCCGGTATCATTGGACGCAGCACCGCTGACCAGTGACGTCCACGCCGAGGCGTTACCCGATTTGTCCACCAGCCGTGCCCGGAAGTAGAGCCGCTCCCCAGCCGACAGCCCCTGCAAGGTGTGGGTGCGTTGCGGATAGGCAATATCGGCGAACTGCAGCGTGTCGTCATCCTCGCCGTTTTTGTTGTAGCCAATTTCTGTTTTCAACAGGACATCCGTCGGGTTGGCAAAGTCCCAGTCCAGCCGGATACCAAAAAGCAGCGACGTAGTGCGGAGAGACTGCGGTGCCGATGGCGTCCCTTTGCGGCTTCCCAGCAAGGTATCCTGCGTGTTCACCCAGATACTGGATATGGCGGCGGCATTCGTCGCCCTGACCCGCGCCTGATAGCATCCGTCATCGACGTTCGGTACTTCAAGACGCCGGGCGGTCGTCCGGGGAGCGGTTATCCAGTTGCCGTTGTCTTTGCGCCATTCGACTTCATAGGCCACGGCACTGTCGGCGGCGTCCCATGTGATCTGCAACGTGGTGGTGATAATGCCCTGATTGATCGCAGTATCACTGTCGATAAGGACATGCTTCGGTGCCGGCTGAACACTAGGCGGAAGAATGGTAACGGGACGTTCGTCAATGCGGATGTTTCTGTCGATAAGCGCATATTTGTCAGGGTCATGCTCAACTGCCGTAATGTCAAACGAGACACCGTCCTCTCCCGCTTTGATCCCCATCACCCTGAAGGGTTGCTCCACGCTATAGCGGGATTCAATGGCCCAGACGGCACCCACCTCAGGAATATCTGCATAGGCATAGCCACCGCTACTCACGGAGACCTCCTGCCCGTTGATCGCGGTAATGAGATCCTTTTCTGTTTTACCGGAAGGCAGGTTGACGACCAGCCAGTCTCCCGCTTTTGCCGATGGCACCCGATCCAACGTGAGCATATATCGCCTTGGCACGGTCTGAATACGCCCGCTCCGACCCGGCCCTGACAGCAGATTATCCGATATGCCGATAAGGTAACCCGGTAAGGGGATACGCCCCTCCAGCCCGACAGTAAAAGTGACGGTTCGGTCGTGTTCGTTGGTGTGCAATACCCATTTGCCACGCCGGATAGCTTCACTCTGGCGGGTACAACCGATGGCCGTGATGTCGGCCTGCCGGATACCATAGCGGCGTATCAGGCGGTGTTCAAACACCGGTTCAATCGCATCCTGATAGCCGTTCTGCGGATCGGACCAGCTCACCATGGCCGTGGAGTAATGGGTTTTCTCGCTGGCACTGGCATAGGTGAATTTTCCGTCACGCACATTGGCCCCCGTAAAGAGATAATCCCTGTCACGGGGCATATCCGCCAACACATTCATGTTGTTATTGGCCCAAAACGTCATTCCCCGAAAAATCCCCGCAATGTCACGCAACACCGCCCAGGCATCTTCTTGTGACTGAATATAAACATTGCAGGTAAACCGAGGCTCTTCACCGCCTTCACCATCCGGCACCGTCTGATCGCAATATTGTGCGATGCTATACAGATCCCATTTTGCCAGAGTCAGGTTTTCCGCTTTCACCCGGGTACCGATACTGAACCGATCATTGATCATCAGGTCATACAGCACCCATGCCGGATTGTCGCTCCATGACCATTGGAAGGTGCCATCCCAGCTACCGTAATAACGGCGACGTGCCGGGTCATAATTGGCGGGCACACGGATGATACGCATCTTGGGTTCGCAGGTGATTTGCGGGATGTTGCGAAACTGTTTGGCATCAAACTGAACAAATAACAGAGCCGTTTCCGGGTAGCTTAATTTGGCGTCGATCACCTCGGTAATGGCTTCTACCATCATCGCATCGGCGATCCGGTTACTGTTCTGTTTTGGCGTCAGCCGCCGAAGGCGCACCTGCCAGCCCGAATAGGCGGTGGGTAAATCCACCCGGTGGGAACGTTCATATTTGGTGGTGGTTTTGCCATCAACGGCGGTTTTCAGGATTTCCTTAAAAGCGCCACCATCGGTGGCGAGGTCAATGGCATATTCAATGCGATAGCCCACCGTGTCGCCATTGTCTTTTTGCTGCTGCAACTGGGGCCATGATAACCGCAGGCGGACCGCTGACAATTGGGTATTAGTGACCGTCGTCACCCACGAGCGGACCAGTTCGGCGCTGACGGTTCGGGCATTTTCGACCGCTGGCAGACCGGGGATATACGCCTGATGGGGTGTGCCGGGACGAAATTCCCATTTGACCCCTTCAAAATTGGGCGTACCGTCAGCGCCGATAAGCGGCGTGTTATCCAGAAAAATACGCTGACCATCCAGCTCACCCGCAAATTCCCCTTCACCGAGGGCAAGGAGGATTTTGGTGTAGGAAGTGGATTGCAGGGAATCCGGGGCTTCCACCGGCGTGCGCGGCTGCTGTCTGCCGCCTTTGTGACCTTGAATGGGCTGTTTTTCCATCTTTCATTCCCTGCCTATTATTGTTGGTCTTCCGCATAGATACCCGCTGAAATAATGGCTCCGCCAATACGCCGTCTGCCGTAGCCAATGGGGACCGGGTTACCCTGTGCAACGGTATTCACTGGTCCTCCGAACGCATAGGACGGTTTGTTGTCGGGATCTTCTCGCCGGGCCAGCCCGCCCGGCATCGGCGAGAGCATTTGCACCACGCCACCCAGCATCATACCTGCCCCGGACATCACCATCGGCGCACCAAACGGGGTCGCCCACAAAAATGCCCCGGCCACCACCATCACCGCGCCCAGAATGGTCTGGAAAACACCGGCGTTTTTGCTGCCGATAATCATCGGGGCAATGCGGATATCGTCCTGCCCGGAAAACACCAGTTCTTCCCGACTGATATTGCGTTTTCCGTTAAACACAGCAAAAGTCAGCCCCTGTTCTTTGGCGGTCAATAAAAAGCGTTCAAAGCCGTCAACCAGCACAGACAGCGCCCGGATCGCTTCCTGCGGGGTAGAAACCGCCAGTTGATGCACTCGCCCGAAGCGGGTACCGAGCACACCGTAAAGCCGCACGGTTCGTAATGTGTTCATGATGTGACTCCCTTCAACAAAAAATCCGCCGACGCGGATGAGTGACGTAAGGTGATGATGGTGCGTTCCTGCCAGTAGCCATGGTAGGGCTCCCGCTTACTGAGCTGCCCGTACAGATGGTGCAACATCAGGCCGTTACCCAGATAAACCCCAGCATGATTGGGTTCATTGGCCTGCACCTGCATAATGATCACATCCCCTGTTTGTAATTCACCCCAACACGCAATAAATCCGGCCGCGGCATACTGTTTCATATACAGATTTTCGCCCCGACTCCACCAGCCATCAGTGCGTTCAAAATCCGGCAGTTCAACCGTCCGCTCCAGTTTGTACCAGTCACGCACGATAGCGTAACAATCCCAGATACCGTGCACGAACGGGCGACCGATTAAGGGCCTAATGCCAGCCAGAGGCATCAGAGTACGGCTATCGCCTTCCGGCCACGAAACAATCACCCACGGGAGTTGTGACAGGTCACACTGGGCGATATCGAGCTGGCTCGGTTGTGTCGTCGCGTCGGGGTGACTGTGGACAATGGCAACAATCGCACCGTTATCTTCGGCTGCCGCATAATCCGCTGGATGAATACGGAACTGTTCCGAGGGTGATGGTGCAGTATTGCGACAGGGCACATAACGCTGCCGACAGCGATGTTGAATAACCAGCCCGCAACATTCATGCGGATAAGCCGCTTGGGCGTGTGCCATGATGGCGCGGGTCGTGGCTTTTCGCAGTATCGTCATGGTTACCGCCTTAACAACGCGGAGCCGGGAAACCCGCCAAACGGCAATTGTTCTGCATCACCAAAGCGTTTTTTACAGTCGCTCATTAATCCTCCACAGGCATCCGAGGCCGGATCATCGGTCGGCTTGCCCCGTTCAGTAAAATAACGGGAGTCGGTATAGCCACACGGTGACTGGCGATACTGCCCACGGATGCACCATGTACACAGGCTGTGAATTTGCCGGGTCGGGATTTTAATCCCCTGTAAATCGGCGGGGGAAGAGAGGGAAAACTGGATAGTTTCGTTATCTTCCTGAGTCTTGCTGTCGATGTAGAAAACATCGATTTTTTCCTGCGTCGGGTCGGCTTGCGGATTGCCGTCAGGGAAATTACGCGCATCCAGATAATGGGCAAAAGTCAGGCGGATTGTGACCCGCGCCTGTACCATGTTTTGATACGCCAGACACAAGGCACTGAGCGTGCCATCCAGATTGGCCACATTAAGGGTGGGTGTGACCGCCCGCCCATCGCCGGTTACTTCCAATCCTTCGATACTGACGGGCCACGGTTTGTATTCGATGCCCTGCCACCAA
Organism: Xenorhabdus sp. NBAII XenSa04; assembly: GCF_963866145.1. NCBI lineage: Bacteria > Pseudomonadati > Pseudomonadota > Gammaproteobacteria > Enterobacterales > Morganellaceae > Xenorhabdus > Xenorhabdus sp. NBAII XenSa04. The sequence continues at coordinate 8,526 of NZ_CAWMEB010000054.1, read as the reverse complement.
AGGGACTTCACCGATACAGAAACGCTATTTTCCAGTTCGGACTCGGTATACGGGATCGGGTGATGATGAAAGAACAAGATTGGCCCACCAAATGCCGAGCCATCGACAGTAAATAAGACAATTTTACTCCCCGGCTCAAGCCGTTGGAGTGTGGTATTGATAGTCATAATGAAATCGCTTACGGATGATAAATACGAGTGAAGGTCACGGAGAGGATGAAATAAGTGCCATGGGCCTGAACAGTGAATTTTCCCGCCTGATACAGCCCCAGTTCCGATAACGGATTACGCCATTTGAATGAGCGCCAGCCCTGATGCTCACGCAGAAAAGCGATAATCGGCTGGATGTCAGACCGTGCCCCGACAAAAGACAACGGCCAGCTTTCGCGCTGCGTGTTGATCCCATCGCCTGAAGTTTGTTTATAGCCATCTCCAAACTGGACAGCGCGTACAATCGGCTCAAACTCGCCACTCGCCCCCACTCTGGCCGGAAAATCAAAGGTTTTTATCATCATCGGCCTCCTTTAATCGCCGCACTGAGTTCCCCTCCCTGGCTGAGACTTTTATGCAGTAAAAATTTGAAACGCTGATCGACGTATTTCGCGATATCCTGCCCCGCAGATTCTGCACCACTCGAGGTTTTCGTGTCGTGAGTGCCCTCAGAGTGGATCACGATATGAACGGAGTTAAAGGTTTGGTTACCCGTACTGCCGATGGCCTGAACGCCCAGCTTACCGCCAGTCCCCCGTTTTAAGGGTAAAATCGCTTCCGGTCCGGCTTCTCCCATCACCCCGCCCCCTTTGGCAAACGCAAACAGGGTCGGTTGGCTGACCACCTGCCCGCTGTACTGACTTAAATCTGCCGATTGATAAACACCGCCTTTGGCATTAGGCAGGGGGATCGGGCTTTTCCAGACATCCGGGGTTATTGTAGTGCCAGAACCGATTGAAGATAGCCTGCCTCCGGCTGAGGATAATGCACTGGCGCCCATGTTACCCATCGCGCCACCAAAGAAACCGGAGATCGCTTTGGTGAGCAGTGCCTGCACCGCAATGCGAACTAAATCCTGAATGATGGATTGCGCCAATGATGCGGATAATTCCCGCATCGATTCCGAAAAGGATTTTGTTCCCGTCAACATGCCGGTTAAGGCGTTACCCGTGCGTTGCTCGACCACATCCAGCAGGTTCATCTGCATTTTCTGGAAATCCCCCTGTGAGGCGTATAAATCCCTGGCGGCAGCCCATTGTGCCTCTTTGGCACGATAAGCAGCGGCGGTCATTAACTGTTCATAACGTTCTTTACTGATAAGGCCATTGCGGTAATAGGTATCGTAAAGTGCCGTTTGTTCGGTAAGCTGATTTTGCAGTTGCACAACCGGATCAACCTCCCCAGCCATATCCAGACGCGGAGCCGAAATTTGTTTTGCCTGTTCCGCTAATTTGTCTTTCACCGACGTTTGATACAGCATTTTACTGGCGGACAGATATTCCTGTTCGGTCAATAACCGTTCGCTGTACAGCGCTTTCAGTTCTGCGCTGGCATCTCTTTCCTGCCGGAGCAATGCGGCTGCCGGGGAATATTTTTCTGCCAGTTCCAGCCGCTGTTTTTGGTGATTTTCAGCATTGAGGGTTGTTAAACGTTGAAGCTCACTGTCCGAAGCGATACCCGATTTGCCGACGTCTTGGATTTTACCTTGCATCTCTTTTTCGCTGAGCCGGATGCGATCCAGGCTGGTGGCATGGGACTGCTCAATCTCCTTGCGTAACTGCTGGTAGAGATGAAGCGATTGTTTACTTTGTTTATCCTCGTTCGTGAGATCCTGACCTGTCCATGGATTTCCTGTGCCGTGCTCCGTGGAGTTTGACGGCTCCGGCGAGGGCTGGTCAAAGAGACCGGCGGCCGAGGTTGCCTGTAGGTTTTTCTTTCTGGCGGTTTTCTTTTCTATTCCTTTGAGAATATCTTCTCGTCGACTGAGTAAGACCCGGCCTTGCTTTTCAACTTCTTTGGGGTCTTCATAAAGAAAACGTAAGAACCCTTTTTGGCGATTTTCTAAGTGCTTGATACGGGTTTGAGAATACCGTTCCAGTTGGCTATCAATCTGCCTGAGTTCTGCTTTCAGATGGTTGATATCATCGTCAGTCTTATCCAGCTCGACTTCCACCTTAATGCTGGAAAGCCGTTGCAGTTCAGCCACAGTTTCAACGGTTTCATCCTTTAAGTGCCTTAATCCCTCTCTGGCTTGGACGCTGGCGTTATATAACCCATACAGAGCAGAACCCGCCAGCATGGCTGCACCAAATGGCCCACCCATCATGGCAAGCGCGCCACGGGCAAATCCTCCAGCGGCAGATAATGCCCGATAGGAATAAGACAGCCGACGGTTAGCTGCTTCAAGTTGTCCTGTTGCCTGTGTTTGCAATTTAAGGGCTTCGGTTTCCTGCCGGATCAGGGTGCTTTTTTCTTTCGAATAATTGATGGAAAGGCCGTGCAAACGATTGGTTCTTTCCAGATATTGAATGTGCCTGCCCTGAACTTCTGTTGAACGCAGCGTGGCATTGGTCTGTTCAAGGGTGCGTTTGGCGGTTTCAGCCTGCTGTTTTGCCGCATCTCGAGCCGTTTTTTCGGTGGATCGCCATGCTGTCATATTTTCACGCAATCCCACGGTCAGCTTGGTGGCGACCACCGGAATGAGCGTATGCAATGCCACACTGGCCACCCAATTAAAATTCTCGGACAGCGCATTAATCGCCGTGGTTGCTCCCTGCACGCCAGTACGTAATGGACCATCGGCACTTTGCCCGATTTTCACCGCCATCCCTTCAAAGGCGTGGGTCAGCACATCCAAATCAGCACCGAGGTTATTCGCCCGTGCACTGGCTTGCTCATAAGCGACCTGCGTCCCGGTCAGGGCTTGGGTCAGTGCTTCCAGTTTTTCCCGCCCGGTGACCAGATTTGACGCGGCACTGACATTCGCCCGACCGAATAATTTTACTGCCTGTGCAGTCGAGAGGTTTTTGCCGGCTAAATATTCCAGTGCCGACGACAGCCCTACGACCGAGGGTTTCAGATTCTTATCAGTGGAGCGTTCCAGTGCCAATATCACGTTACGAATCGCCGTGCCTGCCTCGCCGCCTTTGATGCCCCGCTCTGCCAGTATCTGAATAGCAGCACCCAGCTCCTCAAAGCTGATCCCCGACTGTGCTGCGACCGTTCCCCCATTTTTAATCGCCTGCGCCGTTTCGTTAATTTCGGAAGCCCCGTATTTCGCCCCGGCTGCCAGTACGTTAACAAAACGGTCAGCCTGTGCGGCACTCGCCCCGAACTGGTTGAGCGATAATGCCAGTGCACGGGTGGCATCAGGCAGATCAATGCCGGATGCCTGCGCCAGTATCACCGCTTTTTCGGTTGCTAATGTCAACGCCTCCGTGCTGTTCAACAATTCTGGTTTGGCTGAGGCCATCAACTTGAAGGCATCCGCAATCCGGGTGGCGCCAAACTCCGTGGTACGCCCGATCCGTTGGGCATTTTCATCCAGTTTCTTTAATTGCTCGCCTGTTGCGCCGGTAATGGCGGACAGATCAGACAGCGCCTGTCCGTATTGACGGGTATGGGAGATAATCGTATTCAGTGAAAAGCCCGTGCCTGCCAGTAATGCCAGTTGCCCGGACACAAATTTGATGTGTGACGCCAGCGAACTGTAAGTCTGTTTCAGCTTTTTGGCATCTGCTGCTGACTTATCGGTAAAGAGTTGTGATTCCTGCCCGGCATAACGGTAGGCATCCCTAATGTGGGATTTAAACGAAGTAGCGTTAACCAGCAAGCCGACCGTCAACGTAGATAAATTAGCCATAAATTAACCTAATAATTTCATCACGGCATCACACTGCGCTTTCACCGTAACACGGGGAACTGATGCAGGAACGACAGGCACACTGTCAGGGGATTTGCGATTTTTCAGCCGATAGTACGCCTGCCACTCATTGAGTGTGGACGCAGGCAAGGACAGGATGCGATAAGGGTCGATTTCGCCGAGCTGTTCAGCTAAGTTGAACGCAAAATGCAGCCACGGCGAGCGGGTTAGTTTTTTTCGGCCTCCTCCAGCGTACCTATGGAATGGCGTTTTACGGTCTGAATAGCGTCAATCAAGGTGGCGTTATCATGGATAGCCATCAATTCTTCTGCTGTGGGCAGGTCATTCGCCGGGATCGGTTTACCTTTGTCATCCACCAGACAATCCAACACCATCTGGATATTCAGGCGGGAGGCTTCACGCCCATCTCCCGCTTCACTGAATTTTTCGGCTTTTTCTTCCACATCTAAGAGTTCCAGCGCGGTCATTCGGCGCAGATTAACGTTAATGCCAAACAGTTCAACCGCTTTAATCTGCGGGCGCGGGGTGAGTAAAGCCGCTTTCAATGCGTTCATTGGGTCACTCCTGTTTTCTTGTCCGCGATACCCCAGACAAGGTTGTTTTGTTTGCCTTTGACGGTGATTTGAATCACTTCACTCGCCGGCGCGTTAATGTCGTTCATTTCCCAGCCGGACAGCGCCAGTATCATCGTGGCGGTACGTTGATTCGGCAGAGCAAGATAAAACTGCACCGTTTCGTGCTGTTCCGCCGCATTCAGGAAAGAGACAAAATCTGCGTTCGTCGGGTCATCGATAAAGCCGAGGGATTTTTCCGGGCCTTCCGGCATATCAGAGATAAACTGTTTATTCGTATCCACCAAGGTGGTGCAATCGACAAAACTGCCCGTCAGTCCCGTGGCCCCCAGTGCTTTGCAATTGATGAGGGGTTTCATCTGCGCCACGCTGTCGCCGGGTTTGCCGAACTTGACCAAGGTCCCTGCCGGCAAGACGGCATATTCCGGTGAGGAGGTTGCCATAAAATTAACTCCTGTCTTATTGGCTGTAATCGGCCAGTGCATCACGAATTTCCTGTGTGAGCACCTTGATAACAGCGGTTTTGTTGTAATCCAGCGCCGGACGGATAAACGGTCTCGCTACCTGTTTGACCGTCCCCATTTCCTGCGCCAGGGCTTTTATTCGGTGGGCTTTCGCCGGGCCAACCGTGATCATCACGCCGCCCGAATATTTCGTCGATTTTGTCGTGCGAATGTGAATATTGTCCCGCAAATGCGCGGTGTGACTGTGCTTGTCGTAACCGGCATGGGCCTGCATATCTTCCTGTACAATCTGCATCGCCTTTTTACCGGCTTTTCGCATGATGTCGGTCTGAAGAGCGGTATCCAGTGCCTGCAATTGACGCCCCAGCGAGGCCCATCCCGTTGTGTGTGCCGTAATCATGCCAACTTCTCCGTGTAAGTGATGATAAAGTCCCGTGTGATACGGTAACGCTTGCGGTTTTCGGTCAACTCTTCTGCCTCTTGCTGCAACATCCCGCGTGAAACGGTTTGCACCGGATAACGACCAAGCAGGCCATGCTGCACGGCTTCCCACGCAGAACGAATTTTTGCTTCCAGTCGCAGCGCTTGGGTGTAATCGTTCAGCACCATAATGCTGATTTGGAAACGGGCTTCAATTAATAACGAATCCACCAGCCCGACCGTCAAGCGGGGATCGCTGATGCGCTGATAAGTCACGCCCTCTAATACCGTCGACGGCAAGATCAGCGGGTAAACCGGCAGGTTTGTTAACCGTTCTAAATCGGCTTTCAGTTCAGGTTCAATCATGATGTCCATCGGCCTCGGTGGTTATTATCGTGCGGTCAGCACGATTACGGTCAACAGCACGCACCGTGAACCGCCGTGCCTGATGTTCAATCAGCCAGCCCGGTGCAATATCTGTACGGGGTCTGACGGTAAATTGCTGTACCTCGATCACCTGCTGTTGCCCGGCAGTACGGATCTTGCGGTTGGATACCGCTTCGACTTTTGCCCAAACGGTAGCAACATCACTGTGGCTGACCGTTTCTGAACCCAGTTCGTCCCGATGGATAACCGGGCGAAGTAACCGGATGCGATGGCGCAATTCTCCCGCTTTCATGGCGCAGTCCTCCTATAAAGGAATAAAACGGTAGGGTTCCAGCAATGCCTGAAAGCCCAGCGGCAGTGACTGGGCATCCCGATTGTCGTACCAGAATCCCACCGTCAGCATAATTGCCAGCGTGATATCTTCCGTGACCAACAGACCATCAGGATCGGTATCCGGTACGGCATCCTCATATAAACGGCGATTCAGGTAACTCTCCGCGCGTTTGATGGCGGCGCGGGAATAGGTATCGAGTAAGTCATCTTCGGCGTGATTATCGCTATCAATGCGACATTGCTGCCGCAGCAGCTTAAGGGGAGGAAAAGGCATGTATTCTCCTGATAATTATGCCTTCCCTTCTGCGGCTTTCAGCAATTTCACCGCGTTGCTGTCCACCAGCAGGGAACCCACCCGTTTGGTGGTGTAAAAGTGAATAAACGGTTTATGGGTGTACGGATCACGCAACATACGCACACCAAGACGATCCAAAATGGTGTAGCAGCGTTTGAAGTTACCGAATGCCACCGGCACGCCCCCTGCTTCCAAATCGGCAAACTGTTCATTCTCGGCAATACCGTAGCCCAGCAGTGCAGAAGGTTGCCCCAGTTGCAGGCCCGGCTGCCACAGGTAATTGCCCTGACTGTCTTTTAAGGTGCGGACCTGAAACAGCAGATTGTTGTTCATCATAAATTTCGCGCCGGTGCGGTACGGTTTACGCAGGGTGTAGATCAACTGCATAATTTCATCGGCGGTAACTTCGGTCGGCTTTTTCAGCAACAAGTGTTGCAATGTGCCCCATTTTCGGGCTTTGTCTTCCTGCGCATCACTGCCGTAGGCCAGTAAGCCTTTCGGTTTGTTTTTGCCGTCACCGTGGGTAAACGCGCTTTCTTCCTGCTCGGCAAATTCCTGCGTCAGTTCCGACGAGATAAAGGCGTCCACATTGAAAAACGCATCATCCAGCATAGTCTGGGTCGCTGCCGGGTTACCATAAATCTCGCCCCACGTCGGTTCGATCGGCGTCAGTTTGGGCGTTTTCGTTTCCGGGCGCTCATCGGTTTCACCTACCCAGCCGCTGTTCACGCCACCCTGATTGATCAGTCGCTTGAAGTTCGGGTTGCCAACCGAAACCACATTGCACTCGGTGCGCATCACCACTTCCTCTTTCAGGGCGCTGATGATATTGCGATCCAGTTCCTCCGGTACGGCATAGCCGCCATCCGGATAGACTGTGGTCTGCATCGCTTTTTGCTCCAACTCTGCCAGCCCGTCTTCTTTTCCCTTGCGGATAAACTGGGAAAATGCCGCTTTATGCTCACTGACAGCCGGTGCACTGCTGCCACCCGCCGGGCGTTTCAGCGCCGTCAGCTCTGCTTCCAGCGCGGTTTTCAGCAAATCCAGCTCACTGAGTTTGCCATTCAGGGTATCCACCTGCTCGGACAACTTGCCTTTCTGAGCCTCAATGGCCTCGATACGCTGATCGTTCTTCTGTTTAAACTCATCGAAACGCTGCTGAATTTCCTGCGCAACCTGTTGTACGTCTTTCACTTCAATCGGCATAAAACACTCCGGTTAGTTAAAATGTAATGATTTCAGGGCAGTCAATGCCGACATGGTTTCCGCATCACGTAAAGACAAGGCACTGTAGCCCTCCGCCATAAACGCGTTAGCCTGAGTATGGGAGAGTCCAACATCGCGCAGAACCCGTTCAATACGGCGGGGATTAGGGATATCCCCCCGGGCAAAGGCCGATTTGACGTTGCTCACCCGGGCATCCTCGTTGGCGGGAAAGGTCACCAGACTGACTTCCCATAAATCGAGCTCTTTCAGTAAAAACGCCTGTTTTGTCCGGTCATATTCCCCGTCTTTCAGGGTGTAGCCGATGGACAGACCGGAGAGTGAACCCGCTTTCATATGGGCGTGCGCCCGTTTTGCCAGCGGATCAGCCTCAATCAGCAATCGCCCTTTGAGATACAGCCCGGTCTCGTCTTCTTTCATGTCGGTATAAATCCCGATGGGTTCATCCATGCGGTGCTGCCAGAGCAACGCAGGCAGGCCGCCTTTTTCACCCCAGTGTTTCAGCGTCTTGGCAAACGCACCGGGTAAAACAATGTCGTCGGCACTGTCTTTGAGTCCGAACACCGAGCCATAGCCCTCAAACTCGCCGGCATCGCTGACCGACTTGATTTTCAGGGGCATATCAAGCCGTTGTTTGGTGATCATCGGCATGAGGTTTTTCCTCCGTTTGGGATTGTTTGGTCGCATTCTCCGGGTTGGTCGTCATATTCATCGGCGTCAGATAAATATCACCGCCCTCGCGAGGATTCAGTTCTTCCAGCTCCCGGCATTCATTCGGCGCATAAATGCCCCAGTTAATACCGGTGGCGTAGGCTTCAAAGCGGGATTTCATATCGCCACGCAACAGAGCACCAGTATTAAATTTGGCGTAGAATCGCCCCTGTTTAGCAGTGTTGACCAGCCCGGCATTGATACGCTGTTCAATGCGGGTGAGGTAAGGCACCAGCGAGTAATTAAT
>NZ_CAWMEB010000053.1:0-4689 GCF_963866145.1 Xenorhabdus sp. NBAII XenSa04 | reverse complement strand
AAAAACATCAGGCCTCCTTACCGGGTTTCTGGCTCAGCATGCGTGAGACCCCATACGACCAGCCAAGACACAGACTGCCAGAGACAATAAACCCCGCCGCGGGTAACAGCAGCCACGCGCCGTAAGACAGCAGACCGCCGCCTGCCAGCCCGACCAGCAGGGCCGTCATCATTAATATTTTCATAAAAAACCTCAGAGTGAGCGCAGGCCCCGGCTCATCAGGACATCAGACAGGCTTTCTTGTTGCTCACCGCCATTGACCAGTAACCGGCTCAGGGCAGTAAACAGGGCAAAAGGACCGTCTATCTTGGCCTCGGGCGTGGATTTGTTGGGGAAGATATTATCGTTTTTGTCCGGTTTGACGGTGACGTTACTCATCATCCAGTTCATCACCGGGTGGGCGTTATGGTGGAATTTACCGCTGTAGACCATCGCCTCCAGTGATTTCATGGCTTCCGACAGGTTGCGTACCGTCTGGGCGACTTCAACCAAAGGCAGGCCCTCTTCGGCCAGTGCCAGACTGAACTGCGTCGCACTCCACGGGTCAAAGCCGATTTCTTTCAGGTTCTCACCGCTGATCCAGTGCTGTAATTCTTCTTTTATCTGTCCATGGTCCACCACTTCGCCATCGGTCAGGGTGAGGACGTCCATCTCAGCCCACTTGCGGTACAGTTCCGCCATCTGCCGGGAACAGCGCTCAATACGCCCTTCCGGCAGCCAGAACTTAAAGTCAGCGTGCACCTGCCCGTTATTGCCCTGCCACACTTTCACGGCCGCACAGATATCAATCTTGTTCGCCAAATCCACCCCGACCCACATCGGGTAGGTTTTCAGTTCATGCGGCGGTGCCAGAGGGGGACAGTCATCCCATTTAAGCATGTCCATCCAGGCAGATTCCGCCGTCACCCACAGGTTCATGTGCTTGGTGAAGAAGTTATGCCGGGCAGACACCTGTTCTTTGGCTTTTTTCGCCAGCCGCCTTAAATCATCCCAGCGCTTGCAAATCCCCAGACCGGGATTGGCTTTCTGCCACACGGTTTCATCAAACGGGTCATCGTCTTTGTCCAGCGTGTAAATCAGGGCAAAAAAAGTGTCATCCGGGACCTGTCCGCGCAATACCTTCACGGCATAGTCGCGCAGCTCGTAACAAATCCCTTCCTTGTTAAAGCCGGCTGTGGTGATACCAAACAACAGGGACTGCAACCGGGCGCCGGTGGCCGTTTCCAGTACGTCCCAGACATCGCGGGTCTTGTGCGCATGCAGCTCATCGACAATACCACAGTGAATATTGAGACCATCCAGGTTATTGGCATCACTGGACAGCGGCTCAAACTTGGACGCCGATTGTTCCTGATAAATCGCCAGTTTGTTAAACTCAAACAGCCGCCCTAATGTGGGTCTGGCCTGCTTGATCATGTTCTTCGCATCCTCAAACACGATACGGGCCTGATCGCGGGTGGTGGCCGCAGAATACACCTCGGCCCCGCCTTCACTGTCCGCCCCGGTCATGTACAGCCCGATACCCGATGACAGGGTCGATTTGGCGTTTTTACGCGCGACCTCGTTATAGGCCGTACGAAAACGGCGCACCATCACCGGCCGCCCGCTGCCGTTATTGCGCAGCACCACTTCCCCGGTGGCCTCATTCACCAGCGGACGCACAAAGCCAAACAGGTTAATCAGAATGAAAATATGCCAGTCCATCAGTTCAATGGGCTTGCCTGTCAGTGCCCCTTTGACATGAGGCACGAATTTGTAAAAGTTCAGAATATGCTGAGCGCGGGGTTCGCTGAAATAAATGCCGCGGGATTCGCCGGTTTTCAGGTCATCAAGGAAACGCTGACAGGCGAGGGTGACCAGTTCACCGGTGACAATCTCGCCCGCCACCACCCGTTCAGCGTAGCGGATGCCATCGGTGACTTTTGCCATGTCAGTCTCTCATTTGTAAAAATTCAGTCAAAGGATCGGCTTTGTCGTCCCCGGCCATGTTGACCTTAGCCCGGCTGGAGGGCGACATACCGAACGCACTCAGCATGGTGTGAATGCGTTTCCACGCATCAGCTTTCATGCCTGCTGCCGGGTGCGCTTTAATGAGACCCTGATCGGTCCGGTAGGTGTACCCCTCATTCTCTAAGGTGTCGCAGTGCGTCCGGTATTCGACGTAGGCTTCGATCAGCAATTCCAGGGCTTTGGCATCAAGGCGGGTCAGGACACCGACTTTATCCAGTTCTCCGGCGATCCGCTCATGCCAATACCGGCCCATTTTCCCGAAATGTTTAGGGACAGCAGGGACCCCTTTTTCTGGCATCGGTTCATTCGCGTTAATCGGGCGTTTTGATGGGTTTCCCCTCACCAAACGCAGGTGAGTCGGGGTTGGCGGTCGTCCTGCCATGTGATATCTCCGGTAAAATGGGGCTGTTGGGGCGCCCCAAAAAAAGGTTTGCATTTCGCGGCGATCTGAAAAGAGGCAAGGCGGCGGTCCTTAAGGGTGAGAGTGGCAGGGATTTGACCTCCCCTCCCCTTGTGTAACTCTCTCATCTGACAGGGTTATATCTTGAAATTAAAGAGGGGTATCTCTGCCTCAATGCAGTCTCTCCGTGGCTGTCTTACGTTTATGGCAAGACCAACACAATAATTGCAAATTTGATAGTTCATCGGTGCCACCGTGTGCCTTTGGCTTAATATGGTCAACCGTTGTCCCTGTGATAGCCCTTCCCTCACGTAAGCATTGCTGGCACAGGTGCCTGTCACGTTGCTTGACTCTGGCGCGTAACTTATCCCATTGGCTGCCATAACCTCGCTCATGTCGGCTCTTGCCTTGTTGGTGATATTGCCAGCCCGTGTGCAAATGGTCAGTGCAGTAGCCGCTGCGGTCGGTGGTGGTCTTCGGGCAGCCTGGCTTGCGGCAAGCCCGGGGAATACGGGGTGGCATAGTCTCACCTCATTTAGCATAATCAACTGCGCTGGTTGATATAATCCCGATGAATCTTGACATCAACGAAGCCCAAAACTTACACAAAACTCTATCAAGCACCCGTTTTAGGATGGTTTTCAGGATATTGTAAAATCACCGTTCACATCTGTGCATTGCTGACTACTACATACGCACGTTTAACACGCTTTGATTTCTTCATCTGAAAACTACCGCCGATTCCGTCATCGAACCACTCACCACCTGATGATTGGCGCTGCCTACGGCGGGATTCCTTCGCTGATATTTTCTTTTTCATTCTTTCACCCATAAAATGAGGATGCTTTGTGGAATTTTATAAAGTCACTGTTTTTGTCTTGATTACCGTTCCGTGTTTCACGATGAATTCGCCCACCTTCTGGCGATCAGGTTCAGTATTGAATGTTAGAGCAAGCAGACTGAGAGTATTTAGATAAGCTGGCACCCACCATTTCATACTGACTGCTGTTTCGAAACTGGTAGGGGTTGATTCATGTTGCTGTTTGGTCATTTTTTCTTTGGCTTCTCCGTTGAATACTTACTCGCCCATGCCTTAGCGATACTCAGACAATCATCAAACAGCTTGCCCTTTCTGCTGGCTGATCCAGAACGGCGATAATGTTCAACTGCTCGGTCACTCGCCATCCCTGCGATAGATGAAGAAAAGCCGAGTTTGGTTAACTCGGCCTGTACGTTCTTTTCGATAAATTGTTCGTGGTTCATGCGGGTTCTCCCTCATCGGGGAACTCATCAAGGCCGGGTAATGTAAGCTGTGATAATTCGAGAATGGCTTTCTCGGCCTTGCGAATCTTCTTGAGGTGACGTTTACGCAGGTTCATCAAATCACTACCTTTGCGACCGAAGTTTTCATATGACCACTTATTGGCAGTAACCAGACGATTTTGCATTTCACCGATGGTTAGTTCTTTGAGGCTCTCCATATCCATCAAGGACAAATCTCGTGGCTGGCTTTCCTTTTCTATTAAATCCAGCACCCATTTACGTAGTTCCTTTGCAACAGGAGTGTCAGCCAGCATTCCCAACAGATAAAGACCACGAAGTGAAAATATACGAACTTTTGTCCTCAAATTGCTGTAAGTGTTTGATTCTTTCGAGGTCACTGTTGTAATGACCTCGGTCATGGCTGGAGTAAACTCATCAGAATTAGCGTTATACAAATTGGTTATTGACTTGGTTTTAGAGTAATCAAGCAATTGTGCAACCTGCTTGCCGGTAAACCAGATCTTCCCGTCACCATTATCAAAAGGGATAACTTCTTTTTCTTTGAAGGTTAATACTGTACTCACGATGCTTATTCCTTACTTAGGTAATGAACCTTTGCCGCAATAGGAGATCAGCCCATCGAGTAGCATCAGTTTTAGCTGATTCCTCAAAGGCTCATTCCTAAATAAAGGCTCGATGTTTAGATTGGCGCTGCGGTGCGCGTTAGATACAAAAATGCCACCAGCCCGTGTGCGTTGGGTACGCGGTGGGAACGGGTGGCGGCATGCGTTATTCCTGTAGCCACTCAGGGAGTGGACAGAGGAATAAAAAAGCCCCTGATTATTCAGAGGCTCGTTGGCATTCAGTTTTAATGTAATCCTGCAAGTACTTAGTCTGTCGTTCGTTCTCCGCCATCATTTCTCTGAGACGGTAATAATCTTGTCGAGCTGGTTCGGTAAGTTGTGGGGTTCCTGCATTGACCACGCCGCCGGAGGAAGTGGTTTCAGACACGGGAC
>NZ_CAWMEB010000052.1:0-4177 GCF_963866145.1 Xenorhabdus sp. NBAII XenSa04 | reverse complement strand
TGAGGAATACTAAAGGATTAGTTCCTTTAAATGGAGCGGGAAAAGTGCAAGGAGTACTTGGTGTTGGTGCTAAATCTTCGGGTACGTTAGGCACTCAAAGTAGTGGTTACGGTGGTGCTACTTTTGGTGGTTCGTCTGGTTGGAATTATACCCCGAAAGAAGAATAGTAATAAATAATAAGTGATTCATTAATTATACTAAAGCGACTAAATAGGCGCTTTAGTACTTCGATCAGTTAGAAAATTTTAGGCAATTAAATTATAGAATTTTGAAAAACTAATCATCTTTAGGTGGTTGCCATAAATCTCTAGCAAAATACTTGTCATCCACAATAAAAGCAACACTATATCTAGCTCTTGTTATTGCTACGTAGAGTTTATTTTGAACTGTAGCTGTGGAATTTTTAGCAAATACATTTTTCTTTCCTTTTAGAAAATTAATTATAGATTCAGTAGGATGAATTAAGACATGTGCTGCTGTTTGACCTTTGGCGTTACCAAAGGTTTTCAGGTTGCTATACTGCTCATATTCTTTACCCGAGGCTGAGGAGTACCTGAGAATCATTGGTTGATACAGCTCAATGTAACTTGCGATATTGTTTGGGGAAATGTAGAAGATACCTTGATGTTCTATATCTTTCGGAGGTCTAATCTTTGATATTGTTGGCACATAATTTTCTCCCTCGTGAACTGTATCCGCCAACTTGCAAATAAGATCAATGGATCGCCAGCAGTCGTTCATATATTTTACCTCAAACCCCATTTTGGTATATTCAGCTAATTTATCAGCACTTGTTGAAGGTTTTTTGGGATTTGAAGAAGTATGATAAATAGTTTGTCTGAAATCACCAACTGCATGGAATTCGAATTCTTTAGCCTTAACGATATGTTTTAGAAGATCAAAATCCCATCCAGCTAAGTCTTGTGTTTCATCAAGATAAACTCGTTGATAAATAGATTTTATCCTGCTAGCAATATCAGCTTCAGATTCTGTAATTATGCGACAGGCAAGTTTGGATATAAATTCTGTATGAGCTTGCCCCTTAGCATCGAAGAAGTGCCTTGGATTATACGTGTTACCATTTTTTTCTTTCCTTCCACTTATCATGTATCTGTTTTTTATGTGAGGATTGCTACTATTAAGATTTATTCCAGTAATTCTATTGGGAAATATACAGCCTTGATAAGGTCTTACTATATCTTCTAAAATAAATGAGTACCAACCTTTAACAATAAAAAGCTCTCTCCTAACTCCACCTAACTCTTTGAACTTATGAATTAATTCATTTTGATTGCTTCGAGTATAAGTTATAATAAGTACCTTAAAATTATTATTTGTTAACTCTATTGCTTCTTTTACTATTTTCGTGGTTTTCCCAGCTCCAGCGCAGGCAATAAAGAGTTGCTTAGTCAAATTTCAATGCCTCCAATAAGTATTTTGGATACTTAATAGTTTCTTTGCTATCAAAGATTCGTATTGCTGAATCAACTTTCTTTGAACCATAGTTCTTATCACCTTTTTCACCGATGTAAATTGATACAAAGTAAGCTTTTTTCGTATCTAAATCGGATATTCTATTAAATTTTTCATATGCTTTAGGAGATAAGGAAATTTTGGCTAGTGCGTCTAACGAACTAATATCTTTAGCATTAGCTGCAATTAAAGATGGCTCGAGTGATTTTAATGAATCATCTTTTTCTGAAAAGAAAATTATATTGTCGTTGTCGAACTTGAATTTATTTTCGTAATTTTCGATATTCGATTTGTAAGATCCATCATTATCCTTGACCACATGAACCTGAGTCTTGATATGTGTAGCAATATTAAGATAATGTTTAAAACCAAGGCCATGAACAACAATTATGTCTATTCCATCTTCTTCCGGCAATTTATTGTTCTTCTGAAGATATATTTTCTTTAATATCAATTCATCAGATGAACCTTCAACAAGAATCACTTTTTTAGATAGTACTATCCGTAAAGTGTCATATCCTGGTAATCTTTGAAGTGTTTTGGATGTTTTTTTATCAATATCACTAAGTCTCAAGTACTTTTGTGAAAGAAGGCACAAATTGTTTAGGCTTAACTTATTAAGTACGTAGGAGCTATGAGTAGTTATGAAAACTTGATTTTTATTGTTGTCAGATATGAATTTAATTAGTTCACTTAAGTTTGTGTGTGAAAGGTGATTTTCTGGTTCTTCGATCATTACAAAATTAACATTACCTCCCTTATTCAATAGTGCTAATTTTATTTGTATTTTGTTTTGTTCCCCTTTTCCAATATGTGAGAAAGAAATGTCATCTACCGCTAGTTGAAGCCCTGCTTCAACGTTTCCTGAGCTTGTATCTGCTATTATAGATAAACTTTGTTCAGTTACTTGATTTGTAGAGTCAAGATTTTTGTTTAACTGTTCTATCTGTGCCTGCTGCCCAAATGTATTTCTTAGCTGACGGTAATTTAAGTTCAGTAGAGCCTGCTGCTCTTTAGTAAGAGATGAATTAATGATGTTTGAAAGATACTGTGTCTTACCATAAGTGGGATGAAGCCTGGTTGGGTCTATCAGCAAACCTTTAATTTTTCGGTTAAGAAACTTAATGGATTCCCATGCAAAACTAAACCATTCTATTTTGTAGAATTCAGTTGGAATGCTATCAATTGAAACTGCTCTATTAACAAATTCCTGATAGGTGCTTGTCAGTTCATCATCAAAGCAAATTCTAATGAAAACACCGTCTTCATCTTGGTTTGAGCTATTATTTTTTCCTCGATATTCGGGGCAATCGTATAGATAGATTTCGATGAGTATTTCAGGTAATGTTTGCTCGGATTTGTCACCATCTAGAAAATTTTTGACCACTTCATTATTAAATAATTCAGGTAATAGAGAAGTACTTAATGCTTTACCTCTGTAACTGCTGTTGGCTACCAGTTCTAGTGCCTCTAGGATTGTCGTTTTTCCAGAATCGTTATCTCCAACAAGGATATTAACCTTCTTGTTAAAGTCAAAGCTTTCAGATTGAATTTTTTTAAAGTTTTTTATTGTCAGTTTTTTGATATGCAAATTATTCACCTATAAAAAATATGATGTCTATTAAACAACTATGGACTTGAATAGCAAATAAAAAAAATGATGTAAAGCGCGCAATTAAGCATTTTTTCTATTTGGGTGAGAAGTTTCTTCTGGATAGTATTCAATAAGAATAGTTTATGAGCCAATGTGTATTTCCTCTGTACCAAATCGGGTACATAAGTCAGGGCGAGAGCGTGAGTGCTTAAATTAAAAATAACACGAACAATATCTAAGCTATTGTGATGACAGCATGTGTTGAGTTGCTTTAAATTTAATCTATCTAAGGGTTGTTTTTGCTCCAGTTATGTTCATAAAATGTTCACACCCTCGCTCTGGTACATAAGTTAATCAGAATTAACAGATTGGATTTCAATACTACACCAAGCATAATTAGTTGACCCTGCCTACCACAGCCGTTAATATCTTATTTACATCAGTGATCCATCGCCTGCAAGGATCAATATTTAACGGCGAAACAAAACTCTCGTAGCCTGAAAGAGAGAGCAAGAATTGCAGTACATCTGCCCACCTTTGGGAGCAGATATTGCCAAGACACCTAAACCCATCGTCTGGCAATGAAGGTCTCTTAAACTAATAGATAACCCAAAAGGATATCTTTATCTTGTTACCAAAGTGTAGTGAACGTGGGTTCATACACTGGTGTTTCGAATCAACATAAATCCTGTTTATCTTCAATGAGCAAAGGGATAACTTTTGCTCATCCGTTCATACATTTATCTATCTCTGTTTGAATTATTCAACAAACAATTTTTCTACAGCTAATCCATTAACATAACTACCGTTTGACATTTAACCTTAAGGCGTTTTGCTATGCCTGATGGCACTTCAATGTTCGCACGATTTTTGCTGACTGTTTACAGAACTCAAGGGCGTCACTTTTTGTCGGTTTACCGCTGAAAGTGACGCCGCAGCCAAAGAACACCACAACCCTGACAGGCTCACGCCTGTTTCACCACTCAGTGAATCTGACACTGCATTTTTAGATTGAAAAAGGAGAACTTGACGATATCGAGGCTGGCTTTTTTGCCGGTGGGGATGACCTGCTTATGCAGGCGGCAGTACAGCGTACTCAACCGATACCCC
>NZ_CAWMEB010000051.1:0-2078 GCF_963866145.1 Xenorhabdus sp. NBAII XenSa04 | reverse complement strand
ATTTTTATGGCTCGCATCCCGGAAGCAGAATTACAGCACCTGAAAACCGCGGTCTCTTTAGTTGCCATCATTGAGCAGCAAGGGCGGCAGTTGTTTAAGCGCGGCAAAGACATGACCGTGCTGTGCCCGTTCCATGAGGAGAAAACGCCCTCGATGGTCATTACCCCGTCGAAAAACCTCTATCACTGCTTTGGCTGCGATGCGGGCGGCTCGGTGCTGGACTGGGTGATGAAAACCGAAGGGCTAAGCCTGCGCCATGCCGCCGAACGCTTAAAGGCGGTGCTGGGGCACAATCCGGCGGTGGAGCCGCTGGTGCAGCCGGAAGAGCTGGCCAGTGATGCCATCGGGCAACAGGTGCTGCTGTCACGGGTGGTTGAGTTTTATCACCATACCTTGCTCAATGCACCGGAAGCCCAGGCCTATCTGTCCAAACGGCGGCTTAACCATCCTGAGCTGGTCAGCCATTTTAAACTCGGCTTTGCCAACCGAACGCTCGCTTACCGCCTGCCTGCCAGTAAGTACAAGGCCGGGGCGGAAATCCGCCGTCGTCTGCAAGCGGTCGGGGTGCTGCGGGAGAACGGGCGGGAGCACCTGCGTGGTTCGCTGGTTGTGCCGGTGATGGACGCACAGGGGCAAGTCCACGAACTGTACGGGCGCATGATCAGTGATGATCTGCGGGCGTCAGTTATCCGCCATCTGTACCTGCCGGGGGCACATCACGGCGTCTGGAATGCAGCGGCGTTGGGGGCGTCCAAAACGCTTATCCTGTGTGAATCGCTGATTGATGCGATGTCGTTCTGGGTGACGGGGCAACGCCATGTCACGGCGGCGTATGGGGTGCATGGTGTGACGGATGACCACTGGCAAGCCTTTGAACAGCACGGCATTAAGCAGGTGCTGATCGCCTTTGATAATGATACCGCAGGCAATGAGGCGGCGGTGAAACTGGCGGCCGCGCTGGTTGCCAAAGGGATTACGCCCTTGCGCGTGGTGTTCCCACCGGGCAGGGATGCCAACGAATACCTCTGTCAGGTGGCCGAGCCGGAAACCGCCTTTGCCCTGCTGCTTGAGAGTGCCATACCGATGCAGGAGGTAGCGGATATGGTAGCCCTTGTGCGCCAGACGCCGGAGCCGGACACGGTGTCAGAATCCGCTTCCCCTTTAGCCGCTGAACCTGTACTCAACGTGACGCCGAATGTGGTCTGTGAGTCCGGTGATCATGGCGAGCTGCTGATCTCGGTCGGCACACTGCAATGGTGTCTGCGCGGTCTGGGTGCGGTGAAAGCCGGTGCTGTCGCGATGAAACTCAATGCGCAGGTGCTGGACACGCAAAGCGGCGTGCTGTTCGCCGACGGGGTTGATCTGATGAGCGGGCGCTCACGCCACAGTTACGCCCGCATGGCCGCCGCTGAGCTGGGCTTGACCGAAGGCGACCTCCGGCGGGCACTGAGTCAGGTGTTACTGGCGGTCGAGCAGTGGCAGCAGCAGGGCGGTGCGGCATCCGTCGCCAAAGTCCCCAAAATGAGCGACACCGAGCAGGCGGCGGCACTGGCCTTGCTGCAAGATCCCTACCTGACCGCCCGGATTACGGCTGACTTAGCGGCCTGTGGTGTGGTTGGCGAATCCACTAACTTACTGGCAGGCTTTTTGGCGGCCGTGAGCCGTAAACTGCCCAAACCCTTAGCCGTCCTGATCCAAAGCAGCAGTGCCGCCGGCAAGAGCAGCCTGATGGAGGCGGTACTGAACCTGATCCCGGCAGAAGAGCGCATCCAGTACAGCGCCATGACCGGCCAGAGCCTGTTTTATCTCGGTGAAACCAATCTCCAGCACAAAATCTTTGCTATCGCCGAAGAAGAAGGCGTGCGGCAGGCGGCTTATGCGCTCAAGCTGTTGCAGTCAGACGGCGAATTAACGATGGCAAGCACGGGCAAGGACGAAGCGACCGGGAATCTCGTCACCAAAAGCTACACCGTCAAAGGCCCGGTGATGCTGATGTTAACGACGACCGCCATCGATGTGGATGAAGAGCTGCTGAACCGCTGTCTGGTGCTGACGGTCAATGAATCCCGCGAGCAGAC
>NZ_CAWMEB010000050.1:0-3099 GCF_963866145.1 Xenorhabdus sp. NBAII XenSa04 | reverse complement strand
GCAACAGTGTAGCGGGGTTGAACGTGGTACGCCCCTCTTTAGCGCTTTATTCAATTACCGGCACAATAGTCTCTCAGCGTCGTCGGATAAACCATTTGAAGGCATTGAATTTTTAGACGGCCAGGAGCGAACCAACTACCCCTTTGTGCTGTCAGTGGAAGATTTTGGTGAGGCGCTGGGCTTGACGGCGCAGGTCGTGCAGCCGTTTGATCCGATGCGGGTATGTGGTTATATGCAGCAGGCACTGGAAAGTCTGGCGGACGTATTGGAACAGGCGCCGGAAACCCCGGTACGGCAGCTGGATATTTTACCGCCCGCAGAGCGGACTTTATTGTTAACTACCTGGAACACAACGGAAACCCCTTATCCTGCGGCGGCGTGTCTTCATCAGTTGTTTGAACAGCAGGTGGAGAGCACCCCACAGGCGACAGCCCTGATAGCGGGAGATAAATCCCTGAGCTACCGCGAGCTGAATACACAGGCGAATCAGTTGGCTCACCAGTTAATCGGACAAGGCGTTTGCCCCGGCGATCCGATTGTGCTGATGTTTGAGCGCTCCATGGTACTGGTGGTGGCGCAACTGGCGGTGCTGAAAGCCGGTGCCGTTTACGTCCCTCTGGACCCGAGTGTGCCGGCTGAGCGGAAAAACTGGCTGATCAATGACTGTGCCGCCAAATTGTTACTCACCGATACACGGGCAGATATTCCGGCTGATCTGGCGGTGCCGCGGCTTTGTCTTGCTGATGAGAGCAATACAAACAGTGAGCAATATAGCGTTAACCCTGATTTGCCGCGTGTCAGTACGGATTTAGCCTATATCATGTACACCTCCGGCTCGACCGGGACACCAAAAGGCGTGCTGGTGCCACACCGTGCTGTGGTTCGGCTGGTCATCAATAATGGTTATGCGGCCATCGAACCGGCTGACCGGGTGGCCTTTACCGCGAACCCGGCGTTTGATGCCAGTACCTTTGAAGTCTGGGCGCCGTTGCTTAACGGCGGCACGCTGGTGGTGATTGATCACACCACCTTATTGACACCGGTGGAACTTGTTCGGGCTTTACAGACCCACCGTATCACGGTGTTGTGGCTGACCATCGGGCTGTTTAACCGGCTGGCAGTAGAGCTATCCCCGGCGCTGCCGCAGATAAAAATGCTGATTTTTGGCGGTGATATCCCCGATTTATCAGTGATTGCTCAGGTGCTGAACCATCGTCCGCCGCAACAACTGTTGCAGGCCTATGGCCCGACAGAAGGCACCACCTTTACCACGATATACCCTGTTGAGGCGCGGGGAGAGGGCATCACCCGGCTCCCCATTGGCCGGCCTATCGCCAATACGCGGATTTATTTGCTGGATAGGCATGGTCAGCCCGTACCGTTGGGGGCAATCGGTGAAATTTATGTGGGGGGAGACGGGGTAGCCTGTGGTTATCTGAACCGGCCTGAATTGACGGCCGAACTTTTCCTTGTTGATCCGTTCAGTGATAACCCGGAAGCACGCCTGTACCGCACCGGGGATTTAGCCCGTTACCGGCCAGACGGTAATCTGGAGTTCCTGGGCCGTAACGACCAGCAGGTGAAAATTCGCGGCTTCCGCATTGAGCCGGGGGAAATTGAGACCCGGCTGGCAGAGCACCCGGCCGTGCGTGAGGTTGCAGTACTGGCACTGGGTGATGGCGGGGACAAACGGCTGGTGGCCTATATCGTGGCGGAAACGGGGGTAGCAGAAGCCGATGAAACGCTGGTTAATAATCTGCGTACCCATCTGAGTGCAATCTTGCCGGATTATATGGTGCCGGCCGCTTTTGTCCGTCTGGAGGCATTGCCATTGACCCCGAACGGGAAGTTGGATCGCCGGGCGTTACCGGCACCGGATGGAGAGGCCTTTGCCCGGCAAGCCTATGAGGCCCCGCAGGGAGAGATGGAAATCGCTTTGGCGGCGATTTGGGGGGAATTACTGGGTATTGAGCCAATCAGCCGCCATGACAGTTTCTTTGCATTGGGCGGTCACTCCCTGCTCGCCGTACGCATGGTTGAACGCCTGCGTCAGCAGGGGTTGGCCCTGACAGCACGTGAGTTGTTCCGGTCGCCGGTGTTGTCTGAGCTGGCGCAAACATTGGGGCAACATCAGACTCTGGAAATCCCACCGAATATGATTACCGCCGATACACAGCAACTGACCCCGGCGATGTTGCCGCTGGCGGATTTAACCCAGGCAGATATTGACCATATTGTTGAACAAGTGCCGGGTGGGGTAGAAAATATTCAGGATATCTATGCTTTATCGCCCTTGCAGGACGGGATTTTGTTCCACCATTTGCTGGCACGGGAAGGCGATACGTATCTGTTGAGTAGCCAGATGGCATTTGCTGACCGCGCGTTGCTGGATCGTTATCTGGCGGCAATGCAACGGGTGGTTGATCGCCACGATATTTTACGCACTGCCTTTATCTGGCAAAACATATCCGTGCCCGTTCAGGTTGTCTGGCGTTATGCCCCCTTATCCGTAACAGAACTGACACTGGATCCGGCTGACGGCCCGGTGATGGACCAGTTAAGCCAGCGTTTTGATCCCAGCCATTATCGTCTTGATCTGGGTCAGGCGCCGTTACTGCATTTTGTGGTGGCGCAGGAAACGGATGGCCGCTGGTGCTTGCTGGAATTGCACCATCACCTGATTGGTGACCATGAAACAGTGGAAATAATGCACCGTGAAGTGCAGGCCTGCCTGACAGGGCAAGAGGCAAACCTGCCGGTGCCGGTGCCGTTCCGTAATCTGGTGGCGCAGGTCCGGTTGGGCGTGAGTCAGGCAGCCCATACCCGTTTCTTTACGGAGATGTTAGCGGACGTGACGGAGCCGACCCTGCCATTCGGGCTGGCAGACGTCCATCTGGATGGATCGCAGGAAAGGGAATTTTACCGATTGCTGGCACCGGAACTGAATGACCGCTTGCGTCATCAGGCCCGGCAGCAAGGAGTGAGTCTGGCGGCGTTGTGTCATCTGGCCTGGGCCCAGGTGTTGGCGCGCAGTAGCGGACAGGAAAAAGTGGTATTCGGCACCGTATTGTTTGGGCGCATGACCGGCGGCGAAGGAAC
>NZ_CAWMEB010000049.1:0-5432 GCF_963866145.1 Xenorhabdus sp. NBAII XenSa04 | reverse complement strand
AGCACCTCAACAGGATATATCGTGGTAAAGGTGGTGCCTTCCGTCGGTCCATAGGCCTGCAACAGTTGTTGCGGTGGACGATGTTTCAGCACCTGGGCAATCACTGATAAATCGGGGATATCGCCGCCAAAAATCAGCGTCTTTATCTGCGGCAGCACCGGGGACAACTCTACCGCCAGCCGGTTAAACAGCCCGATGGTCAGCCACAAGATCGTAATACGGTGGGTCTGTAAAACCCGGACTAACTCTACCGGCGTCAATAAGGTGGCGTGATCAAGCACCACCAGTGCCCCCCCGTTAAGCAATGGCGCCCAGACTTCGAAAGTACTGGCATCAAACGCCGGGTTCGCGGTAAAGGCCACCCGATCATCCTGCTCAATGGCCGCATAACCATTATTGATGACCAGCCGAACCACGGCACGGTGTGGTACCAGCACCCCTTTGGGTGTGCCGGTGGAGCCGGAGGTGTACATGATATAGGCTAAATCCGTACTGATACGCGGCAAATCAGGGTTAACGCTATATTGCTCATTGTTTGTATTGCTCTCATCGGCAAGACAAAGCCGTGGCACCGCCAGATCAGCCGGAATATCTGCCTGTGTATCGGTGAGTAACAATTTGGCGGCACAGTCATTGATCAGCCAGTTTTTCCGCTCATCCGGCACACTGGGATCCAGAGGGACGTAAACTGCCCCGGCTTTAAGCACGGCCAGTTGCGCCACGACCAGCATGATGGAACGCTCGAACAGCAGCCCAACCGGATCGCCGGGGCAAACACCTCGTTCGATTAGCTGATGAGCCAATTGATTTGCCCATGTATTCAGTTCACTGTAGCTCAGGGTCTTATCGCCCGCTATCAGGGCTGTCGCCTGTGGCGTTTTCTCTGCCTGCTGTTCAAACCCTTGATGAATACACAATGTGTCAGGATATGGCGTTTCAGTCGCGTTCCAGGTTTCCAGCAATAATCGGCGTTCTGCCGGCAACAGCATCTCAATTTTCCCGACCTGTTGTTGATAATCAGTCACCATCGCTTGCAGCACCGCATGCAAGTAACCAATGTGTCGTTCAACAGTCGGCTGATTAAACAGTGCGGTTGAATAACCGAGATAACCGACAATCCTGCCGGCTTCCTCTGACAAGTTCAGTTCGAGATCAAATTTGACAATATCGAATGCTTGCTCAGCCGGTGACACGACCAACCCCGGCAATGTCCAGTCTGTGTACTCATTATTTTGCCAGGCAAACATGACCTGAAACAGCGGTGTATGGGCCAACTGACGCGGTGGTTGCACAATTTCCACCACTTGCTCAAACGGCAAATCCTGATGCGTCTGTGCCGCTAACGCGGTTTGCCGGACCTGTGCCAGTAACTCCGCTACCGTCAACTCACCCGAAACACCCATGCGCAACGCCAGGGTATTCACGAAGAAGCCAATTAAAGACTCCACTTCTTGATGGTTACGGCCAGCACTGGGGGTACCAATCACGACATCCTCCTGCCCCGACAAACGTGACAAAACTATCGCCCAGGCGGATAACAGTGTCATAAATAACGTTACCCCCTGCTGCGCGCTCAGCCGTTTCAGGGCCGCCGTCAATTCCGCACCCAGATTGATAGGCAAAGCCTGCCCGGCAAACGACTGCTCAGGCGGACGGGGGCGGTCTGTGGGCAACTCCAGTAAAACGGGGACGTCAGCCAACGTGGTACGCCAATAATCAGACTGCACCTGAATACGTTCAGCAGAGAGCCATTGACGCTGCCAGACCGCATAATCAGGGTACTGGATTGCCAATGGCGGTAAAGGATCAGGCTGCCCGGCCAGAAAAGCCGAATAGAGTGTGTTTAGTTCCTGTACCAGCACATTGACCGACCAGCCATCGGAAATAATATGATGTTGGGTCAGCAAAAACTGGTATTCATCATCCGCCAGCCGGATCAGCACTGCCCGGATAAGCGGACCACAATTGAGTTCAAAGGGTGCCGACATCTCCTTCGTACACAATCGTTCCAGTATCACTTCGGCATCCGGGTCTCCACGCAGATCATGCTGAACCCAGGGCAACCCGTGATCCGCCGTCAGCAGGCGGATTTGAGGCTGACCATCAACGGAAACAAAGACCGAGCGCAACGCTTCATGGCGGGCAAATAATGCATTCAGGGCCTGCTGCCAAACTGCGATATCCAGTTCACCCCGCAAACGTAGCGCCATGGGGATATGATACGTCTCACTGACGCCTTCAAACTGAGTCAGGAACCACAAACGCTGTTGTGCGAATGACAATGGCAGTATCCCCTCACGGGAGACAGATATAATGGCTGGCACAACATGATTTTGCTTATCAATCCGGGCCTGCACCGCCTCAGCCAGAGCCACCAAAGAAGGTGTGCTAAACAGTACAGGCAACGGCAATTCGACCCCTAGCACCGCTATTCGGTTCATCATCCGCACCACCAGCAGTGAATGGCCACCCAGGGCAAAGAAATTATCATGCCGGCTGATCGATTCAATCCCTAAGATTTCCCGCCAAATCGCTGCCAGCGTGTTTTCTGTTTCTCCCTGCGGGGCTTCATAGATTTGCCGGGCAAAGGCCTCTCCGTCTGGTGCCGGCAGTGCCCGGCGATCCAGCTTACCGTTCGGCGACAAGGGAAACGCATCCAGACGCACAAAAGCCGCCGGCACCATATAATCCGGTAACACCGCGCTCAGATGAGCGCGCAGGCTGTTAACCAATTCCTCATCCGCTGCCGCGACCACATAGGCCACCAGCCGCTTATCCTGCCCTTCTCCCTGCGCCAACACCACCGATTCATGCACCATGGGGTGCCCGGCCAACCGGGATTCTATTTCCCCCGGTTCAATGCGAAAACCCCGGATTTTCACCTGCTGGTCATTACGGCCCAGAAATTCCAGATTGCCGTCCGGCCGGTAACGCGCTAAATCCCCGGTCCGGTACATGCGTGCATCCGGGCTATCACTAAACGGATCAGCTAAGAAGCGTTCAGCCGTCAGTTCCGGGCGATTAAGGTAACCCCGCGCTACACCCGCGCCACCAATGTATAACTCACCCACCGCTCCCAACGGAACCGGTTGACCATGAATATCCAGGAGATAAAGACAAGTATTAGCAATAGGGCGCCCGATAGAAACCACTGTATCTGTATAATCTGACGGACAACGCCAGACTGTGGCACATATTGTGATTTCTGTAGGGCCATAGGCATTAAACAGCATTGCCCGGCTGCTGAGTGCCTGGAGCAAAGACGCATTAGGCGCTTCACCAGCCAGTACCAATGTTGGCCTTATTGCTATCTCCGGTAAATCTGTTCCTTCTCTTAGCAGGGCGGGTGGGAGGCAGGCATGCGTCACCGCCTGCTCTTCCAGATAGTACCAGAGACGACGCAGATCCTGACGAATCGTGTCGGCAGGAAGAGCCAGACTGGCACCACTACTCAGCGCTATCATTATTTCCCAAACACTGGCATCAAAACCCAATGAAGCAAACTGCAATATCCGGCTAGATCCATTAACCTTAAATCGGGCGATTTGAGCCAAAGCCAGATTCACTACGCCCCTATGCTCTACCATGACCCCTTTTGGGGTGCCGGTCGAACCAGAAGTATAAATCACATAGGCCAGATGACGTGCAGTCAATGCCGGTATTTGCGGATTACTATCCGGCCGGTCAAACCGGTTATTCGGGTCAAGCACTGTCCGTTCTGCCAGTGCCTGCTCACCCAATGCTGTCCGGCCAGTCTTATCGGCCAGCACAAGAACCGGCGATGCATCCTTCAGAATATAAACCAGACGCTCTCCCGGATAAGCCGGGTCCAGCGGTACATAGGCCCCACCGGCTTTTAAGACAGCCAGCAATGCAACCACCATGGTTGGTGAACGTGACACACAAATGGCGACCCGTTGCTCCGGCGCTACGCCCAGTGCCATTAACTGATGCGCCAGTCGGTTAGCCCGGACATTTAATTCCGCATAACTGAGCGTCTGGTTTTCATAGACTAGCGCGGTGGCCTGTGGCGTTTTCGCCACCTGCTGTTCAAACCACTGATGAATACACAACGCCTCAGGATAAGCGGTTTCCGTCCTGTTCCAGGTTTTTAATAACAGCGTGCGTTCTGTTTCCGGCAGGATGTCCAACTGCCGTACTGGGATTTCCGGGGCCTGTTCCAGTGCCTCCACCAGACTTTCCAGTGCCTGCTGCATATAGCCACATACCCGCGCCGGCTCAAACGGCTGCACGACCTGCGCCGTCAAGCCCAACGCGTCACCATAATCTTCCACTGACAGAGCAAAAGGGTAGTTGGTCCGCTCCTGTTCACCAACAAACTCAATCCCACTGACCAGTTCCCCAGACATACCCAATAAAACATTGTGGCGGTAATTCAGCAAAGCACTAAAGAGGGGCGTACCACGATCAACGCCACTACACTGTTGGGCCAACACCAGTGACGCATGCTCATGGGCTAATAATCCCGCCAGCCGACGATGGGTGGTTTGCACACTGTCCCGTACCGGGGTGTTATCCATATCCAGCCGCAACGGCAAGGTATTGATAAACAGCCCCATCCCACTGTCTGCCCCTTCTCCCGCGGCCATGCGCCCGAACAGTACCGTACCGAATACCACTTTTTCTTGTCCGCTGGTGCATGACAACACCTGAGCCCAGGCCAGATGACACAAGGCTGCCAGACTGACGCCTAATTGCCGGGCCTGACTGCGCAGGCGGTCATTCAGTTCAGGCGTTAACATTTGGTGAGATTCCGTCACCTGTGAACCATCGCGATGTACCTCTGTCAAGCCAAACGGCAACGTCGGCTCTTCCACCTCCGCTAACATCTCAGAAAAGAAACAGGTATGGGCAGCCTGATTTTCCCCCAACCAAGACTGTGCCACCAGATTGCGGAACGGCATCGGTACAGGCAGATTTTCCTCTTGCCCTGTCAGGTATAACTGGACTTCGCGGTGCATCATTTCCAGCGCTTCATGGTCGCCAATCAGATGATGGTGCAGCTCCAGTAAGAACCAGCGGCCATCCGTTTCCTGCGCCACCACAAAATGCAGGAGCGGAGCCTGCCCCAGATCGAGACGATAGTGGCGTAGATCAAAATGTCGGTTTAACTGATCAATGACTGGGCCATCAGCCGGATCCAGCGTCAGCTCGGTCACTGATAAGGCAGCATGACGCCAGACGACCTGTACTGGCACGGATATGTTTTGCCAGATAAAGGCGGTGCGTAAAATATCGTGCCGCTCAATCATCCGTTGCATCGCTGTCAGATAACGATCCAATAAAGATCGATCAGCAAAAATCATCTGAACGGTCAACAAATACGGGTCGCCTTCCCGTGCCAATAAATGGTGGAACAAAATCCCATCCTGCAAGGGTGATAAAGCGTAGATATCCTGAATATTCGCCAC
>NZ_CAWMEB010000048.1:0-26935 GCF_963866145.1 Xenorhabdus sp. NBAII XenSa04 | reverse complement strand
AGTCCAGTTGGAGGAGCCAACTTCAATTCACCCTCGTTTTGTTACTTCTATTTTTCCTTTTTTGATACGATTAATTTCCTCTGAATACCCTAACTTATATAAAATTAAAGACTTAATTCTGCAAAAATGTAGAGTTTTATCATTTAATAATAGCTATTTAACTATTTTCTCTTTATCATCTTCCTCCGGCTTAAGGAATGCTGAATCAGCATCCGTCATTTTTCATCTATATTCTGGAGCCGGTTCCATGACTACTGAATCTTCTACTATTAAAATCCGCCGCCCTGACGACTGGCATGTTCATTTTCGCGATGGTGATATATTGAAAATCATTGTCCCCCATACCAGCCGCTTTTTTGGCCGAGCTATTGTCATGCCCAACCTTGTTCCTCCTGTAATAGATATTGCCAGCGCCAGAGCCTATAAAGAGAGGATCATGGCAGCCATTCCGTCAGGGCATTCATTCGAACCACTGATGACATGCTATCTTACGGATTCAACAGATAGCTCACAAATCGAAATCGGTTATAAAGAAGGCATTTTCACAGCCTGTAAACTCTACCCCGCAAATGCAACAACTAATTCCAGCCATGGTGTTTCTGACGTACAAAAGATCTATCCTTTATTGGAAATGATGGAAAAGTTGGGCATACCTCTATTAATTCATGGTGAAGTTACCGCAGCTCATATTGATATTTTTGATAGGGAAGCCCGCTTCATCGAACAAGTGATGGAACCCTTACGTAAACAGTTTCCTGATCTGAAAGTTGTTTTTGAGCATATTACGACTAAAGAAGCTGCCGAGTACGTTCTTGAAGGCAACGATAAATTAGGAGCGACACTAACACCACAACACTTGATGTTTAACCGTAATCATATGTTGGTCGGGGGTATCCGCCCTCATCTCTATTGCCTGCCTGTATTAAAACGTAATATTCATCAAGAAGCGTTACGTTCAGCCATCGCCAGTGGTTGTGACCGTTTCTTCTTGGGAACAGACTCCGCTCCTCATTTGTTGCATCGTAAAGAATCTTCCTGTGGTTGTGCGGGTGTCTTCAATGCGCCTACTGCCTTGGCTGCCTACGCCACTGTTTTTGAAGAAATGGATGCAATGCATCACTTTGAAGCATTCTGCTCTCTAAATGGCCCGAAATTTTATGATTTACCCGTTAATGAAGGAGTTATTGAGCTTATACGCAAGCCTACACCAGTTACCGAATATATCGAACAGGCTGGTGAAAAACTGATTCCATTCCTGGCTGGAGAAGATGCAGGA
Source organism: Xenorhabdus sp. NBAII XenSa04 (assembly GCF_963866145.1). Lineage (NCBI taxonomy): Bacteria > Pseudomonadati > Pseudomonadota > Gammaproteobacteria > Enterobacterales > Morganellaceae > Xenorhabdus > Xenorhabdus sp. NBAII XenSa04. The sequence continues at coordinate 25,659 of NZ_CAWMEB010000048.1, read as the reverse complement.
TGGGAAGTAACAGTAGTTCATTCTTAAGCAAGTTTAAATCACAAAAGTTTTAGTTTCTTATTATCAGATAAAATGACCAATATCTGGTTTCTACAACTGGTTGTAGTATTAGATTGATAAAAAGGTTTATACTGCAACTGCTCATCCTTAGATGAGCTTCATTGCTCTTAGTCAATTATATCAATCAAGATGCTGTAGTCTGATTAGGAGGTTATATGGGACAAAAAAATGAAATAATCCAAACCCATCCAGTTGTAGGTTGGGACATCAGTATCGTGGATGCCTACGACGCCATGATGATTCGTCTTCATTACTTATCCTCCCAAGATCAAGCCACAGATAATGTGAGTATTGACAAAACATTGTGGTTGACAACAGGGGTTGCAAAACAACTGATCCTAATCTTGCAGGCTGGAATCGAGAAGATTGAATCATCGGAATACACTCAACTTGACTATACGAAACATTAACAACAAACTTGAAGTTTCAAACACAACTGGACACTCAATACACTGAGTGTCCAACATGAGTATCAAAACAAATTTCAGCCGATAAAATCATTCATATAGTTTATTATTCTGTACAATACTGTATCATACAGCTATGTTCGTTCGCTTGATTTTAAAATATCAAGCAGCATAATTCATTTAATGATAACCGCTATAGAACAAGGATGTTCAAATTAATGAAATTATTAATCATTGATGAGTGTCATTATACACGTCTTGGGATCATTGAATCTCTAAAAGAAAATACAGATATCCTTTCAACAGAAGCTCATTCAATTCAGGAAGCGATAAATATTCTGTCGATATTTTCGCCTGATATTGTTCTGATGAACCTGACACATTATGGTCATCATAGTTCATATTGTGAACAAATGAAGTTATTGATTTCATTAGTTCGTGCTACCCGTATATATATCTATCTTGATAAACCATACCCATGGATAGAAAATCATATCCAATTGACTAATAAAGATTTTATCTTACCAAAAAGGAACCTGTGCTTGTTGTTAGCACGGCTAAAAGAGTTGGCATCACATGATATTCAACGTTATTTTGCCAATTTCAATATAAAAAGTTCTATTTTTAGTCAACAAGAGAACAGGATCATCTATTATTGGATGCTGGAAATAGATACCTATAAAATTGCCAAATTACTAAATATAAGTAGCAGTACCGTTTATTCACATAAACGGCATATCATAGAAAAAATAGGAGTAACCAACAAAATAGAGCTACTTTTCGTTTATAATATTTTTAAATATATCTGCTAACACTACAAAAATAACTAAATTGGCGTAATAATTTAAGTATTATTACGCCAATCTTTGTATCTGCTTGAGAGAAGATACTTAAGATAAATTTACTACTTATTGGATTGCAATGAGGTAATATTTAGACCATCATTCAACCGATAACGAGATTTATTAAAAATCTTAGCCCCATTTTCTCTTCCTGCCCTGCGAGCACGTTGCTCATCTTCAGGAAGTGACATTTCTTCCCGACAAACATCGCTACAACATCCCTCAAACTGTTCTGCACAGGATGGACATTGAATGAATAGCAAATGGCATCCATCATTTTTACAGTTAGTGTGGCTATCACAAATTGCACCACACTGATGACAATGGGCGATAACGTCTTCAGAAATACGCTCTCCCATACGCTCATCAAAAACAAAATTTTTGCCAATAAAGCGAACAGGTAAGCCTTGCTCTTTCGCTTTGCGGGCATACTCAATAACGCCACCTTCTACATGGTAAACGTTGTTAAAACCATTGTGGAGCATGTAGGCACTCGCTTTTTCACAACGGATGCCGCCAGTACAATACATAACGATATTTTTATCTTTATCATCTTTCAACATTTCTACTGCCATCGGCAATTGTTCACGAAATGTATCTGATGGGATCTCAATTGCGTTTTCAAAATGCCCAACTTCATATTCATAGTGGTTACGCATATCGACAAACACAGTATTAGGATCATCCAGCATTTGGTTGACCTGAGCGGCTTTCAGGTATTCACCCGTTTTTGACGGATTAAAAGTTTCATCGTCAATACCGTCGGCAACAATGCGTTCACGTACTTTCATACGTAATACCCAAAATGACTTGCCATCATCTTCCAGCGCAATATTGAGTCGCAGGTTATACAAAGCAGGATCAGTTGCATCCAATAATGTTTTCAGAGCATCAACATTTTTGGAAGGTATGCTGATTTGCGCATTGATACCCTCTTTGGCAATATAAACTCGCCCAAAGACTGATAATTCAGTAAATTTTTGATACAAGCTATCGCGAAAGACCTGTGGTTCAGAAATAGTAAAATACTTATAAAAAGAAATAGTTGTACGTGGCTCTACTTCAGCCAGCATGCGCTCTTTCAGCTCTTTATTAGAAATACGGTTATGTAACACTGGCATGGTGTTCAAAATACCCTTGTAGTTTGTTGATATTTATACATTTATGTCTGTCTGTGTTCACAGAGTGTCTACACTAGATCATTATCGACAATTTTAACCAGAAACCCCACACGCTACACTTGAGGTTTTTTATTCCCTGCAATATTACTTTTTTCTGTGACCCAGATCTATCAATCCCTGTCCTGAATCAGCTTAATCCCCCGAACTAGCTTACTTACCACAGTATTACTTTGAGCAATTTCTACCGGAATAAAACAATTATTTGAATATGATACTGAGGAATATCATAATCGTACCCTAACACAGCACAGCCAGGGCATGGGGGAAGCTTCTCGTTGTTATTAGTTGAGTTGATTAGTCATTTAGTGCCCCGGTATTTCGATATTCTACTAAAAAGTGTCACAATACCCCCTGTATTACTCTTAAGACCTTATAAAATAGTTTTTTTATAGTTAGATTATTATCTTTAATACACTGAAAACACATGATACAAGCACCCTCTTTTCGTTGTTCACTTTTACATCCCCGGTACTGGCTGACGTGGCTAGGTATCGGCATACTCTATCTGCTGGTCTTACTTCCTTACCCTGTAATTTACTGGCTAGGAACCCGGCTTGGTCGGTTATCACAACGTTTTTTAAAAAAACGGGCCAAAATCGCTGAACGCAATCTGGCTCTCTGTTTCCCTAATATGCCACCGGAGGAACGGAATAAATGGCTGGTCAAAAACTTTGAATCTGTTGGTATGGGGTTATTTGAAACCGGTATGGCTTGGTTCTGGCCTGACTGGAGAATTAAACGCTGGTTCAAAATTACAGGACGAGAGAACATCCAAAAAGTGCAAGCCACAGGTCAGGGGATCATCGTAATTGGGATCCATTTTCTGACACTGGAGCTGGGAGCCCGTATTTTTGGTATGCTCAATCCCGGCATCGGGGTTTATCGCCCGAACGATAATCCGGTTATCGATTGGTTACAAACCTGGGGGCGTTTACGTTCCAACAAATACATGTTGGACAGAAAAGATGTCAAGGGCATGATCCGTTGCCTGAAAAATGGTGAAATCGTTTGGTACGCACCAGATCATGATTATGGTCCACGTAAAAGTGTATTCGCCCCGTTATTTGCTGTTGAACATGCCGCAACAACAACCGGAACTTCAATTCTGGTTAGATTATCCAATCCCGCTTTATTACCTTTCACACCACGCAGATTACCTGATGGAAAAGGTTATGAGCTGATTATTCAACCTGCTGTAGAAAATTTTCCTGAAAAAGATGAAGTCGAAGCAGCAACCTTTATGAATAAAGTGATCGAGCGGGAAATTATGCAAGCTCCGGAGCAATACATGTGGTTGCACCGCCGTTTTAAAACACGTCCTAAAGACATGCCGTCTTTATATAGTGATAATGTCCATTAGTCAGTCATCATTAGAAAACTCTAAGGCAGCCATTTTTTACGTGGCTGCCTGAGTTCTGGCAAATGAAAGTTATCGATTAAATCATAAAATAACCATCACTATCTCCCACAAGCATCGGAGATCTCCATCTCGGAATAGAGATTACCTCGTTCTTTCTCCAATTTCTGTCTGGTTTCACGATAACATTTGCGTCGGACTGAACGGTGGGTCATTTCATTGAAAAAATGCCTTTCCTTTATTTGGTAAGAAAATCCCAGTTTTTGGGATCCGACAGACACTTTGTATTGGGGGGGCAATCCGTTCATAAGATACCTTTCTTTGGTATAATCCCAGTCGGAAGGAAGCCCAGTATACGTTTTTGAATCGTGTCTTTTGGTGTATTCCTTCAGCTCTTCTTCTCGTTTCTCAGCCAAGGCATTGTCTTGTGCTAACTTATTAATGTTCCAATAATTGGTGCCCAGTTCTTCCCTTTTTTTCAGATATTCTCCTGAAGGTTTGTTATCAGCGGGTATATCACTTTTGTAGCTGAAATCGTACGCTGATGCCTGAGAACAGCCAATTACCGTAATAAAAAACAGGCTGTGGATCCCTTTTATTTTCATAAATCCCCTAGTGTAACTATTGCAAGTATTATTATTTAATAATCATTACCACCTTAGATCAACTACCAGTAATGGGTAGTTCCAAAGTCAAAACAAATACCCCTTTACAAACAATAGCAATTTCAACATGCTAGGTCACATTTTTTTAAAACAAGGTGATTTTCTGATGCGTTCATACCCTATTTATCATGTCGATGCTTTTACAGAAAAAAACTTCTCTGGTAATCCCGCTGCTGTTGTCTTACTGGACGAATGGTTATCAGATGAAACATTGACTGCCATTGCTGCTGAGATCAATCTCTCAGAAACTGCTTTTTTAGTTGGTGATCACCTACGCTGGTTTACTCCCAGAGTGGAAGTCAATTTATGTGGGCATGCAACACTGGCGACAGCTTTTGTGCTCGTTGAACAACATTCTTATCAAAATAATCCAATTACATTCAAAACCCGTTCTGGAGAACTTCATGTCACCCATCAGGATGGCGTTTTTACATTAGACTTTCCTGCCGCTGGTTACCAAGAAGAGAAAACACTTCTTCCCATCATGCAAGAGGCTGTAGGGCAAGAGATCAACGAGGTATTGGCTTCCCATGATCGTTATATCTGTGTACTGGATTCTGCCGATAAAGTTCTTCATGCCCAACCACACTTTGATAAAATAGCCGCCCTTCCGCTGCCGGGGCTTGCCATTACTGCTTCTGGCGATTCATCTACCGACTTTGTTTCGCGCTATTTTGCTCCAGCAAAAGGCATTAATGAAGACCCTGTCACAGGTTCAGCTCATTGTGTTCTGGCACCTTTCTGGGGAACAAGGCTCAATAAGTCGGTACTTCGTGCCCGTCAGTTATCAGAAAGGGGTGGCGATATATTGTGCGAAATACAAGGAAAACGTGTTTATCTGACAGGAAAAGCAAAATTATTTTCTTATGGGAAAATAATGTATTAAATCAATAAATTTCTTGCTTTGAAAAGTCGTAGCTCAAAAGTATTCAAGTACTAAGGAAAGATATGATGCAACTATATATGTTTTATCTCGGTGGAAACGCTGGAAAATCCAATATCGAAGTTCATGATGTCCAGTTTGTTGCAGTGAATAAGATTGAAGAAGCATACCCTGTATTACGTGATGTCTGGTTTGGTGATAAAGATAAACTTCATCTGGATGGTTATATGCCTGTCACATGGGCCGACGGTTATGACTGCCTGCTTTTGGGACAAATCAGCGGCTACCATGTTCATCTGACTGAAAACCCTCACGGTCAGCCAGATAAACCAGAATGGCAAGGATACCGCCCTATCGGAATCTGATGAAAAATAGTCAGCAAAACAATTCAGTTTCTGCTGACTATCAATCAGAACATACAACTGCCTGAAGTCGCTAATTTTACGTTCAATTATCGACCAACAAATCTGAATTAATTTCTGCAATGGACTTTGCTCCCGTCAATGTCATTGCAACCCGTATTTCTTTTTCAATCAGATCCAATAAATTAGAAACTCCTGCTTCTCCGGCTGCTGCCAATGCATAAGCAAAAGCACGCCCCAATAAAACGCTATCAGCCCCCAATGCGATCATTCGTACTACATCCAACCCGGTACGAATACCGGAGTCAGTCAGAATAGTGAGGTCATTTTTGACAGCATCGGCAATAGCTGGTAAAGCTCTGGCGGTTGAAAGAACACCATCCAACTGGCGCCCTCCGTGATTAGAAACCACAATACCATCCGCACCAAAACGGACAGCATCCTTAGCATCGTCAGGATCGAGGATACCTTTAATAATCATTGGCCCTTTCCAGCAATCGCGGATCCACTCTAAATCTTTCCACGATATGGATGGATCAAAATTGCTTCCCAACCAACCAATATAATCCCCCAATTTGGTGGGTACACCACGATATTTAGATATGTTACCGAGATCATGGGGCTTACCCATCAAGCCAACACTCCATGCCCACTGTGGATGCGTTATCGCCTGCAAAAAACGCCGTAAAGAAGCATTCGGGCCACTCATACCTGAATGTGCATCACGATAACGAGCACCAGGTACAGGCATATCAACAGTAAATACCAGATTTTTAACGCCGGCCGCCTCTGCTCTTTCCAGGACATTACGCATAAAACCACGATCTTTCAGTACATAAAGCTGAAACCATATTGGACGTTCAATTGCAGAAGCAACTTCTTCAATCGGACATATTGACACCGTCGATAATGTAAATGGAATACCCTTTTTAGCAGCAGCCCGTGCAGCCTGTACTTCCCCCCGACGAGCGTACATCCCACTTAATCCAACAGGAGCTAATGCCACTGGCATTGTCATTTTTTCCCCAAATAAACAGGTTTCCAGATTCAATTCAGACATGTCTTTTAGTACACGCTGACGCAGTTCAATGTGAGATAAATCTTCGGTATTGCGTTTAAGGGTATGCTCCGCATAAGCTCCCCCGTCAATATAGTGGAACAGGAAAGAGGGTAATTTAGCCTGTGCAGCAGCCCGATAATCAGTTGAAGCGGAAATAATCATGTCTGTACCTCTACCCAAAATGGAGTGGACGGCAATAGTATTGTTCTGGTTAATCATATTGCCCATGACTAATACATCAAACAACGCAATAAGAAGCTTAAAAATACATAAACTTGTTTCACAAAACATTTGTTTTATTTGCTGATAATTCAGGTGAGACAGTAAAGGGATAATGAGCTAAAGAGAGATATAGTGAGCGAATATCGCCCACTATGCTAAAAACATGACCAAGATTGAGTTCTTAGTATTTATCCTGATACGATAGTTTTCAGTACATCATAAACAGGAAGCAAACGGGTAAAACCGTCTCTATCAAGAAAATGGCCTGCATTTTCAATATTAATGATTTCAGTTTGTAACGAATTGGCAAGGGCGTAGGATGATTGAGGAGAAACAATTTCATCATTGGAAGAGATGATGGAAATACGGTGTTTTGTCACTTCGCGCAAGAGGGCATAATTCAATGGTTGGAAAGTGAAACTTACTAACTCTGGCAAGGTACACTGCATGGAATCAAATCCTGAAACCAAAATATACCCACCAATTTGATCGGTTGTGGAGCATATTGCCTCTAAGTACCGAAGTAAAGTCACACAACCAAGACTGTGGCCAATAAAAATTGTGTTACCGTCTGCTTTGGGGATTACCTCAGTCAATTTTTCGGCCCACGCTTCAGGTTTAGGTGATAACGAATCGGGCATTTCTGGCAAAATCACTTCTGCACCTTGTTTAGTCAGCACTTCATTTAACCAGGGAAACCAGTGTGATGAAGGTGAAGCGGTATAACCATGAACAATGATAACTTTCTTACCCAAAAACCGAACAGGACCCCTTACTGTTATCTGTGTCATTTATCTTATCCTATTTTTTTAATCTTTCACGCACAGTCATCAGAGAAAAACCTAATAAATTCAAACCATTCCATGTTAATGGATTATAAATATTAGAATTGTCCTCTGCCATTCCAATACCCCAAATCTGATCAACAGGGCTGGCTTCTACCAATACTTTATCGCCTGTCTGCAATAAAAAATTTTCCATTGATGGGTTTTGAGAAAATTTTGCCAAATTTCCTTCAACCACAATTTGTAACCGATGTTCCTCCCAAATAGATTGCTTAAACCCTCGTATTTGACGCCATAAGCTTTCGCGGCTCCAGGAGTTTTCGCATTAATAATCTTTTCCAATGCATCAAAATCATTAAATAAGCGTGCTTTTCCAGCCATCATATAGTGTTCTGCACTGATATATTTGACACCATCTACAATAAATTGCGCGGGATACCACTGACTTAAGCAAGATTTTGTGACAAAACCAGAATTTTTAGTTTTATGCCCCCAGAAAAAAAGATATTTAATATTTTTTTCTGACTGATAAAGCTTACATAAAGTTTTTATATCCATATTAGTTATCCACAGCCCATCAATAAATTACATTTATAGCCAATAAATATAATACAAAAACTTTTTATATTTATCGATATAAATTACGCAATATCTTAATATAGGACAATAATACTAAAAATAACAAGTCATAAAAACACTAAGTAAGAAACTCATTTTTAAATACTCTATTCATTACTGACATGACAAATCACTTAGCACCTAACTTTCTCCCTATAACAAATACTGCTGCTAACCCAATTAAATCAATTGTAATTAGTGTTCCTGCAAACACCATTTCACCTCTGAGTGCAAAAAACGTAGCGATAATCAAAATAAACATTGCAATAGAAAAACCCATCCATTGCCCTCTTCTCTCCTTTTTTATCATGCCATCCAGTGCCAGTTTTTGATTATCATACTGAAATTTTTGCTCTTTTTCTCTGAACGATAATATTCTCTCTGTACTACCAGAAAGAATCGACTCATAGTCCTTCAAAACATCAGGAGGAGGAAGAGGCCCCAAACAATCAGAACCAATTTGATTTTTTACATCTTGTTCATTGTCCAAAACTCTTTGGTAATCATTTGCGGGCATAATATCTAAAATACTCCCCATTGCACTAATATAATGACGAAAGTGATACTCCATATTTTCTCCGAGATAATATACACAAAATGTATAAGAATAAAATCAATGAAATAATTAAAGTTAATCAGTAATTAATACTGCCCAATTCCCCTAATGTTCTTTTTCTTCGCTATACAATCTATTTCTGACTGGGAAATGGCCGACACTCTTCCGCTTTATAACTACCATCCTCCTGACGAATCAAAAATATTTTACGACCAGCCCGTAATGCCTTACTGATAGCCGTTTGATGAACACCAACCAAACTTGCTGTTTTGGCTTGTCCATTCTGTTTCACATATTCTGATAATGGTATTTTTTCCATATTTTCCTCCTGTATTTCTCAAATAATATCCAAAGTATTAAATATTTCAATACTTTTAGTATTTATCATTTCAATAGCATTGGTATTAAAATGCGTGCATGAAAAAGAAACTTACAACAGAACAACTCGCAGATGCCAAGCGTTTAAAAGACATATATGAGTCAAAGAAAAAGCAATTAGGCATCTCTCAGGAAAAATTCGCGGACGAGCTTGGCAAAAGCCAGGGAGCTATTTCACACTATCTTAATGGCACAAATGCCCTTAATTTGGAGATAGCTGCCGATTTTGCCAACAGATTAGGGGTTACAATTAATGATTTCAGTCCATCACTAGACAAACAAGCAAGGAAACTGCTGACCGCAGTCTATGGCGATAATATGACTTTGGTTGACAATGTAACCTGTTACAGGCAATACCCGTTACTCAACTGGGCTAATGCTGGAAATTGGTGTGAAGAACCTATATCGCTATACCATAGAAATAATATTAAACAATACGACACTTCTGTTGAATGTTCATACCGTGCTTTTTGGCTGGAAGTCAAAGATGATTCAATGAATTCACCAAATGGCTTGAGCATACCGCAAGGAATGATTATTTTGGTTGATCCGGAGATAAAACCCATCACCAATAATTTGGTTGTTGCAAAGCTTGAAGGAGAAAAGGAACTGACTTTCAAGCAATTGATTACGGAAGGGTATGATGCTTATCTTAAGCCTCTGAATCCCCAATATAATATGATACCGCTCAGTGATAAAATTCATATTCTGGGTGTCGTTGTAGAGGCCAAAGTAGCTCGGTTGCCATAAAAAACCACCAGCCAGCGAATCGCTACACCTTTTATGATATTTCTTAGGGGCTGGCTGGATAATTTATAATTCTTTAAGTGACCGCCTAAACGGTCACATTTAATACAATGGCAATGACACAAAACTGTAAAACACGCTGTCAAAAATGTCTTTCAACGATCTATAGATTTTTTACCCTCTTTTATTCGTTTTTTTAATTCCTGGGCGTACTCATCCAAATTCCGCAAATCACATTTTGTTTTTTTTATATACATTTCAGCTTCACCCTTGCTATACCCTTGCAATTCACTAATTATTTTAAAAGGGGTATTTTCTATTTTTTGCATTATCTCTTCTATTCCTTTTTCTGAATACTTAGGACACCCATAATACCAATATTTTTCATTAGCCATAACTGGTAAAGATGGAAATAGCAACACTATAAAAAAAAATAAATGACGATATTTCATATTACTACCTTATTTTAAATTAATCAAACTTACCCCCTGTCTCTTCAGATTGTTCTATTTGCTATATTGAGCTTGAATAGAGCTCAATCAAAACATAAAGTGAACATATACTTGAGATAGGACATTAATAAATATAGCTGGCTTCTCAAAAAACGTAGAAAAACTAAGAGTGAATATAGTAACGTGATGGATGCCCCTTTTCTCACAGGTGTAAACAATCATAAAAAATCATATCTAACTCATCACTGATGTATTAATGTATAATAGTAAAAATACTTTCAATGATTATTAAATCCATACTAAATAATATATCTCTCTGACAAATAAATACTTTTGCTTTTAGCTAAGGATAAAAAACATGAAAGATGACATTTTATATGACCCTATTGCCCATCTTTACGAGAGTTTTTCAAATACTGCTGCCCATATCAAAGTAAAAATCAGAACCATTTTTAATCTGGCAGGAGATATACAAGGGAAATCAGTGTTAGATTTAGCCTGTGGATATGGTCTCTTTAGTCGAGAATACAAGAATCGTGGTGCTTCAAAAGTCATTGGGGTCGATATATCAGATAACATGATAGCAATTGCGAAAAGCAAATCACAACAATACGGTGACAATATCGAATTTCATGTAAGAGATGTCTGCAAGATGGAATCATTTGGTAAATTTGACATAGTTAATGCAGCCTGGTTATTTTGCCATGCAGAATCTATTGAAGACCTTGAAACGATGTTCCGTGTTGTTGCCACTCATCTCAAGCCTTCCGGTAAATTGATTGCTTATACCGTTGAACCCGATTATCGATTAGAAAAAGGGAATTATGAAAATTATTGTATAAAAATTCTGAGTGAAGAGCCCGTGAAAGATACAACTCTACTGAGATGTGAATTTCTTACCACACCACCTAGCCCTTGTACGGCATATCGTTGGAGTCGTGAACAATATCAAACCGCGATCCAAAAGGCAGGGTTCAAACAATTTATATGGCAAAAACCCATGTTGTCAAAAAGCGATATTGATAATTATCCCCCAGGTTTTTGGGATGATTATCAACGAAATTGCCTTGATACAGCTCTTGTCTGTCAGTTTTAATAAGATAATCCCCCGTGATCCGGGGGGTTACCTTTAAATCTATTATAGACACCTACTCTCTCCTGCAGTCCACTATTTCCCTGCTGGTGCTTTGGCAAAACATTGGTAATCTAATCTTTCTGATCAATTTCAAACCATTATTGACTATGAATCCGGATTAATATCCGATAGCTATATATTGTGCTGGTGCATATGACCAGTGTCCAGCCGAGTCGTGGACAACAATTAAAAACTCTTCTTTTGATCTAATTTCAACAGAGATACCTTGACCCCACGCATCTTTAACATAACTACCGGTTACAACAAAGCACTTGTTTTTAAATGGAATTGGAAATCTTCGCAGGTCCGTTGAATTTATTCCACCGCTTACCACTCCCCATTGAATAATTAGTCCACCAGGGAGCTTCTGATAGCCAGATTCATCAAGTTTTGATTCAAAACTGTTCATATCCGGTATCTGGTTTGGATTATTTCCTACAGTTCTATAAACCAATTCTGATAAACCAAGATTCCTCACAAATTCTGCTTTATCAGGAATATCTGCCCCATTCCGCTTTTTTTCCAAACAGAGATTGGAATTATTTTTGAGAGCATTTTGATTGGCGGTATTGGCTAAATCATATGCCGCTTTCACTGCCTTTGATGTTGCCGCAGTCATTTCACTATCACTATCGACCTCATTACTTAGAATAACAAACCCTCTGTCTGTCAATGTTGCGTAAGGATGATTACGGCTCCGGGCGTGTTCTTCGATTGCGTTTTGCACATATTCGCGAGTCGGCACAATTACGAAATTATTTTCTAATGTTTTGATTTCAGGGTTTTTATCTGGAGTACTCATATTTATTTCCTCATGTATTAACAACGTAGACTACTGATTAAGCCAAAGAAGTTTATTGCAATACCTTTGGCAATATAAGACGGTGGGAGACTTCTCCGCCTGTGAATATCAATAAAACCGATTCATTAATACTGGAAAGTACTGCTTGACTAAATTCCATTGATTAATATTTTGTGAGTTGCATGTTTTGACGACAGGATGGCATAAAATCATAAATAGGGAATCAATAGAATTTATATGATGACTGATAAAGCTGGTGTGATAAAGATGAGTTTTTCATCTTTAATTGATATTTTTTATTTAAGCCTGATAATTGAATAAAATAAGAGGACATTGAGTTTATTTCATTATTGTTGGGATTATAGCAGTGCCTTATTTCCGATTATCCATCAATATATTCATTGAATCATCAAAAATAATTACTCATAAACTGGACTTGCAACTGAGAATCGAACTATGCAATTATTATATTGATTTTAAAATAAAATATTAATTATAAAAATAAAGCTATATACGCATTAAACTTCAAGTTGCAATCTACAACACTATATGAAACTTGATTTCTCCCCGCTTCGCGGGGAGAAATCATACGCATCTTGAAGTTAGATTGGTATACACATAAAAATTTAGTGAGTAAAAATGGACAATTTAATAAAATAAATCAATAAGTTAAAAGACGAAAAGGAAGCGTCTTTACCAAATTTTATCACCAATGGGAATGGATTTTGTTGATGTCCGATCATCCATTTTGTGTCACCCTAACCCAAGAAACACTCTCCAGTATTGATGAACCAGCTTATTGATGTTCACAGGCGGAGAAGTCTCCCACCGCCTTCATAAAGTTATAAAAACATAATTGGAGGTAATACTATGTACGATTGGTCTGGAACTGTTCCCGGCAAACTGGCGCAAGGTCAACCGACAGGGCTTGTGCTCCAAAAAGGAGATGTAATATCTATCATTGCTTCAGGATGGGTGAAATTTGCCAATGACAACCGTCCGAATCCGTGGTCTGCACCTCAAGGAAGTCCTCCTAATCGTCCAGGTGGTGCTTTAATTGCAAAAATTGGCGATAAGACCTATGAAATTGGCAATGGTGTACTCCACAGGACAGTTCCCACAGATGGTGAATTAATTCTTTTATTTTTTGATCCCCATTATGAAGATAATTCCGGTGACTTTTATGTCAACGTTAAAATAGAGTCACGTTATTCTCCTCTCGAAGAAAGGAAATAAATAATCTCAATACCTAACCCGCAGCTTTCTGCGGGTTTATTATATAAGCCATCCATCAATAACAATATATTAATACAACATCAACAAAAATAATCTTTTTTATTGCTTTAACCAATCCATCAGAGCCCACCTCCCTACTATCTCCTAATTTCATGCGACGGCTGAGGTTTTTGGGGTAACTTTCTTTTCTACTATAGACCGAATGGTATGGCTTAATACAGCCGGCTCATGTTCAAAATCATTCAGAGGGACATGATAAACTTGAGCAATAGCAGACAGACCTTTTAGTAGATGGCTGGCAGAGTTATCAAAGGGTTTTTCGGTAACTAATACGATAGGACGTTTTAAGGCGGAAGCCCAACCCAACTCAATATGAGTACCATCCGTTCTTATTAGTTGTTTCTGTTGTGAGCAGACAGGTAAAATGGCAACAAAAATGTCGCATTGTTCCATCCATTGGCGATCCCGCTGAGAAACTTCCTCTGGAGTAAATAAGTGTGTTGTTCCGCCAAATTGCTCTGTACGATGAGCTGAAAAAACTTCTGCACCTAGTGATTCCAGATGGTGAATAGCAGATTTAATGTGAACTTGTAAATTATTGTCTAACACCCTTAATTTCAATGCGTGTTGAATAGGACCACCAACAAATACTTTAACATCAGAAAATATCATAGACATAGGGTCGCCTCTTACCGAAATAAGCTTTCATATTTATGCATAGATGATAATAAATTATTTATAAAGATATCAAATAATTATGTTTTGAATGAATTATATTTTTCATTGCTGTATTATCTTTAAATTATAGTTTTACATTGCCGATTTCCACTGGGCATCCTATTTTCAATATAATCGGCAATGATATCATCTGAATCGTTTTGGAAAATATTATGATAAGAATGAGTGTTGCTTTTCTCTTTTTCAAGAAATTGATTTATCTTATTCATGGCACGTTTTCTTTCTGTAGGGTTATTGATAAATAAGTTATTACATTTTTTAATTAATGCTAATCCATCTTTCTCTGGTAGGTATGGGGGAATATCAGGGTAACCATATTCCGGTTGCCATAAGAAACCGTACTCATCACTATAATAGTTTTGCAGATACACATCTAATTGTAATTGTTGACTATAGTTTTGTGGCGGTAAGAAAAAAACATCTTTATTGAGAGAGATACATTCATAAAATGTTGTTAAACCCGGATTGGCTAATATCTTACGAGCACGGTGTAATTTTTGCAAAAAATCATGCCTGGCAAAACAGCCAATATGAATATGGGGATGCGTTTTGGCAAACATTTCTGCCAGATTTGTGATAGTCTTCCCCCCGCCTGCAATAGTAATATTAGTTTCATTTTGCATACAGGGAATAGATAATAACTCTTCGAGAAAATGATAATAAAAGTTTGTTGTATCGGCATAGACTGTATCAATGCCACCAAGAGTAATTAATATACCTTCTGGAGGATGGTCATCCACCATGCATTGTTGCAGAGAACTGTGAAGAATGGGTGGAATAACTTGATAATTACCCAGCTTATCATGAAATCGTTCAATGTTGTGTTCTATTCCATGAAAATCCTGAATAAATGTTTTTTCAGTTTTGTGCAGATCGACATGAAGATTATTCCACATCCAAAATAGTGTGTCGATATAGATAATTGGTATATTAAACTTTGAGATAAAATCAATCGAGTTAATGTTGGTGTTAATGATATACAAACTTGCACCTGAAATAAGTTCAGAATAGCTTGAAAGCGCTGTAACCGAAGTGGTATCACATTCATAAATTGCATCAAAAAGACCAGACTTTTCACCTAATTGAGAAGAGGTAAGTGTGCCTAATAAAATAAATTGGATGTCCGGTATTAATTTATTTCGACGCTTTAATTTCTCCACCACATTTAATGTGGTGGAGATTGGGCCAAAACAGAATGGCTCTGCGTCAAAAATAATATATGGAGTTTTTTTAAACATATTGCTATCTCACAAAGGAATATTTACATTTTCTATATCAAATTGTTTTGTATAAGGACAATATAAAAAAGTACTGCCATGGAGATTATTAAGATGCAATCGTCCAGAAAGATTGAGATCATTTGTCATTAAATGGGCTAAGAAAATATTGTGCAAATTTTGATGGGAGATAATAATCCGCATAGAAGACATTGAGAGTTCATCGCCAATTTGCGTAATAAAACGATAAATTCTATCAGCCGCGTCCATTACCTGTTCTGAATCTTTGAAAGGTGAATCGAGGGGGGTATGCAGTAACCGATAAGCATAATCTTCACCATAGCGATGCGGAATATCAGCCAGTTTCATGCCAATAAGCTCTTCTGGAAAAAATTCACAAAGTGCATCAGTTTCTTGTATTGAACAAGATTGATATGCTGAGCTGAGTGCTTTGGCTGTTTCAAGTGCCCGACGTTGAGGTGAGGTATAAATATTTTGCCAAGGAAGTTTCCCCAATATTCGTCTGCCAATGTCTTCAGCCTGTTTGATTGACGTGGCATCAAGGGCGATCAAATTATCTTCAGGGCAGTAATCTAAATGATCAAGCGGGATAATTTGCCCATGTCTGATCCATAGTATCTTTAGGGGGGTTATAGGGCCATTGTAGTGTATGCGTCCATCTACTTGATGGCTTGCAAGCCCATGAGATTGCCAAAAAAAGTTGGCATTTTTGCCTGCATCTGTCTCCAGATGGACATGTGTAGCACCGTGGCGACGTCCCCATTGCAACATGGCATGCCATAATCCATAACCCAGTTTCTGGCGTTGGTATTCATCCCTGATATAAAATTCAGCAATATTCAGGGTCACTTTTTCTTCCCGTTCAAGATACACATTGGCTAATCCCGCCAATTGCCCGGCCTTTAGCAACAAAAACAGCCCTCTGTCACCTTGTAGGATGCGTTGTTCAAGGATAGTATGGTTTTCCTTTGCAATAGCCTCTTCTGACTGATCCCCAAAGACTTCTGGCCAATGGCGTTGAAAATATTCGCCATAAAGATGAAGAAATGAATTCCACAAGGGAGATTGAGGCGTAACTTGTTTGAGTTCTAACATTTTACTGACTCCATTCAACTCTCGGTAAACTAAACATCAACATAACTTTCTCACACCATTGATGGTAATTTAAGCTGCAATGCCCTTTTTCTTGTCGAGGATTAGCAAGTAACGGCTGAACTAGTCCCTGATGTTTAAGTAATGTTTGCAGGGAGGGAGAACATTTCTCCCAATTTAATACCGTACGATAGGGGCTTGATTGGTAAGAAGCATACAGTGAGACATTGTGAACCTCATCTTCAATAAAGTGAGATTGTAGATGCTCTCTCAATGCCACGAATTTTTCTTCGGCTGCGGTATAAAAGGTAGTAAAAATATTTCTGACAGAAGAGGGAATATGCTCTTTGTTTGTTAGGCGAAGGCGTAATGCTCCACCGGTACGGATAAGTTTATTGCCGTTAAAAGAATAATAAGCGGCATGAACATGCAGGAGCTCCTGTAAACAATCCTTTCTTCCATATCCCTGAGAAAGATCGAGAAATACATGGATATTGTGGTTGTTTTGAATCCTTCGCAAAAATTCCATACATCCTGGATCGATATAACCTAAAGGATGGGCGAGAAGCATGGCACAGGGTTGTGGAAGAGGGCTTAGCATTTCCATCACAGCCTGGAAATCCGCTTGCAAAATCATGCTGGCTTGCTTTGGCGGTAAAACAGGATAGAAGAGTGGCTGCCAATTGGCTGCGTAAACGGATTCAACCATGCTTTGACATATCCACTCTGGCATCAGGCAATAACCTTGAGCCGCCACGGCTTGTAGATCTGCGCGGAAAAAGCCTCGTACTGAACAGCCATAGCTCATGATATTGTCCAAAGACATGATATCTTGCTGAGATTGTATACCTTGCAAAGATAGTCGATTGTGGTGAGATATCATGGCGTTGTCCTGAGATGAAGACGCACAATATATTCATTGGCTAACTGGTCATAGAATTCATTTTCTCTGCCCCATAGATCAAGTTGAAGGCCAGTATAAGGGCAATAGAGCGTTTCCAGATGACTAATCAGGCAATGGATTCCCATCAATTTTTCTCTACCCTGATAACTACAACCCCATTTAGCGGCATACCATTGACCTGCACCGTTGTTTATCATCAAAGACCAAGCTCCAGGCGTACCGTTATCGTCATAAGTGACTGCCAGATGATATTGGTTACTTTTGGATAACAGTCCAGGAAGATATTGGAGGTCTTCACGATTCAGGCTGCGCATATCACTCTGTTGAATGATTTTCCAGCCTTTCGCATCTACATACAGCGCATCTTGCCACAATTGTTCAGTTTGAGCCGAAGTACTGTAACGTGTGGTGGTATAGTAAGAGTGTGCCTTCTTAAGGCTGCGTTTTAATCGTGTTGAGTGCTGGATCAAAAAATTAGCCACCCTTGTCTTAGGAGGTATGTTGACAATGGGAGCTGACCATTTGCTTTCTGCATAACATCGTAAACCGTGTCGTTGCGCTAAATCACACAGGTAGGAATAAACGCGGGATTTTTCGTTCAAATACTTAAATAAAACAGGTTGCTGCTTTAAAAAAGAGAGCAATTCTTTTTCTTCTTGAGGCGTAAAAGTGAAATCGAAAAAAGTATTGCTTTGCCACTGTTGCTGGCCTTCTTGCCAAACCAGATCAACATGTTCAAAACGTCTGAATTCAGGGTAACGCAATGCTGTACCTAAACGCCATAAATGAGATGTGGTTGGATTGGTAAAAAGGGCAATTGGTGCAGATTGTTGCATAATTGCTTGGCTTATCAGAGCCACAATACTGTCTGGAGAATATTTCGCGCTATCAAGCAACGTTTCATGCGGGATATTGTTATCCCATAAACGATCCTGGGCGACTTCTCTGATACGGGAATCGGGTAAACGATCTTCTATCGCTCGCTCCTGATTACGGGTAATCAGCGTTGGTTCCTGCGCAACGAGCCGATAATACAGAATTCGAACACCTTTTCGCGCCAATAGGGAATGGATAGCATCAATTTCTTCAGGATAAATAAATACGCCATCCAGAATGATCAAGTCACTACCTGCATCAAGACAATCATCAGCAACCTTTAACAACCGCAAAGTATCTTCCATGATGATTTTTTGCGTAAGGTATGTTCTTGGTTCAACAAAATGATGAAAAGTATCCCAGGGTAAATAGGAGACGGTTAGCCCCTGCGCCAGCATGGCATCTTTCAGACAGTTGCACGCTGTGGATTTACCACTTGCCGGTGTTCCCCTAATGACAACAACAGTTTTATGCTTCATTGCCTAATACCTTTAATTGCCAGCCTCGCATGATATCTACAATAGAATGCAGGTTAAAGACGGTTTGATAGTAATCGTCATGACCAATTTTAGCGGCACGATGCATAATCTGTTTTGCGGTGAGGCGTAACTCGATTTTATGATTGCTATTACCCAAACACATTTCCTTTCCTTGTGTATTTGGTGCCGGGGTATAAAGCAATATATTGCAATTCTGCCCAGTCGCATGATAGTAAATCTGGATTGCTTTTTGTTGCGTGGTATTTTCCACAAACAGTGCTTGTTCTGGAGGAATTTCAAGCACTGTACTGAGGAATTCGGGTGTATAGAGGGTAATGTTGCGGTAATACACATCCAACATCATCTGTTCTTCATCTGTTCCCTGCGGATAAGTAGCATCCGGTTTTTTGGCGTAGAGACCATATAGCATTGAAGTTGGTAACACCGTTTTGATATCGGGAACCAACAGATCAATATGCTGTCGGATCTTATCTTCGCAGGTATCCACCCAATAGATTGGGGGTAAAGGGATGCCAAGCTGCTCCAAAGTATAAACAATGCCGGCTTCTAACCACTCTCTCATTGTTTTGTGGTTAGCTTGTTGCGGATCAAAATGTAACAAGTCGGCCATCATGATTGCTTCATGAGATTGAAAATAGAGATAAACAGAAGCATTGTGCTGTGAAGCGATAATTGTTGGCAGCACAGAATCGATCAAATCTTGTAGTGAAAGCCGGGCAGGCACACCTTTTGCGTAACAGATGCAAGAGCCTCCCAATACATATTGGACAGGCTGGTTATTTCCGTTGATCTGAGTGAAAAAGTTATTGTCTAACATCATGACACGTTTCCTTCCATAGCCCACTGTAAGACATTTCCGTAAATCGCATCATCAATAGGTACAGGCAGGCAAATACGGTCACTGACGATGACTTTGTGTTTCTCTAATGCGGATACAGAGAGTGGACTTTCTTGCAGAGACCAAGGGAAACGGTCAGAGTAGGGAGAAAGCTGATTTTTGATAATCGGGTGGTTAGCCAGATCCCAGGCTTGCCAATCATATAACAGTGTTGAATTGAAGCGATCTTTGGGCAATTTGCTGCGTTTTAACCAGACAGAAACGGGCATCGTCCCCTTCGGGCGTGGGGTGATCCAATCTGCGGGTAAATGTTTCAGGATTTCTTGATAACGCTCTATTAATAAGGCGCGGAACAGTTCGATATTTTCCAGTTGGTTAATCAGCAATGCAGCTTGTATTTCATTGAATTTATTATTGTCACCAAAACCAATACTATGACTCCAATCTGGGTAACCCTCTGCTGTACGCTCAGCACCGTGGTCAGTCATCATGCAGGCATTGATGAACAAAGAATTATTTTTGGCAATGAGTAAACCCCCTTCACCGCTACTGATTAATTTATTGGCCTGAAAACTGAAAGCGCCATATTCGCCAAATGTGCCCACAGGCTGATTTTGATATTTCACCCCCATAGCTTGTGCACAGTCTTCAATCAGATAC
The DNA here is from genome assembly GCF_963866145.1 of Xenorhabdus sp. NBAII XenSa04. NCBI lineage: Bacteria > Pseudomonadati > Pseudomonadota > Gammaproteobacteria > Enterobacterales > Morganellaceae > Xenorhabdus > Xenorhabdus sp. NBAII XenSa04. The sequence continues at coordinate 5,065 of NZ_CAWMEB010000048.1, read as the reverse complement.
ACATTATGTTGTTGGCAAATTTGGGCGATTTCAGCAATTGAAGCAGCAGTACCTTCCAGGTGAACGGCAATGACTGCCAGAGGTTTGGTATCCATTTGATTTAACGTCTTGTTTAATGCCTCTGGACACATCATGCCATTGTCATCAACATCAACGAGAACAGGGATTAATCCACAACTGAGCGCGGCATTGGCAGTAGCGATAAATGAGATGGAAGGAATAAGAACCCATTGCCCTATTTTGGGCCTGAGTCCAAGCAAAGCAGCTTTGAGCGCGACAGTACCATTTGTCAGTAGAATGGCAAATTGGGTATGCAGAATATTTTGTAACAACCTTTCTGCCTGACGGCAATATTGGCTCTCTGTCGCATATCTAAACACCGCTTTATTATCAAGAACAGTTTGTAAGCGGAATTGTATATTATCAGCAATCTTGGTATTACCGAGGTAAGGTCTAAGATATGACATATTATAATCCTAATAATCAATATTTTTATTAATATCACCTGTGCCAATGATGAACCGGAGCAGATACTTTATTCATTTGAATTATTAAATAAACAGCTATTGCAACCAGTAAAAGTATAGAGAAACCGACCACAGGTAAAAAAGATTGTGTGGAGTCAGGAGCAATGGATACGATGATTGCAGCGATTGGGAATGAAAAATTCATTGTGATCTGATATAAAGAAAACAGACGACCTTGTTGCATTTCTAATCCCTTTTGATAAATGGTCTTGGTAATTAAGACATTGAAATAAATTATTGCAATATTATAGAGTAAATAGAAAAAGGATTTTGCATAAAACATGTTTAGCTGAAAAAACAGAATACCAAATATAAACATACCAATAAATATTAAAATGGGGTAACGTTGGATACGGTTATCAACGCTGGTTTTATTGAGTAATGTTGTACAGAAAATGGGGATCAGGGCACTGAGTAAATAGAACAGGGTGACCAATCCATAACTTTCATTTGCCAGACTTTCCATCACAACAACAGGAAGTGCCACCATCAAAAACGCATTGGCAAGAATTGTAAAAACAACAGTAATAGCAAATGTCTTATAATAGCTCTGTTGAAATACAGAACGTAACCCAATGGATAACTGAGATTTATGCTCTGCTGTCCGTTTTATTTGCATTTTTATCATAAGATAGCAGATATAAAAATAAGGTAACAGAGAGAATAATTTGATAGTCACAATCGTATCTATTCCTTGAGTAATTCCCAGTAGAGCGCCAAATCCAGGGCCAAGAGCTGAAATAAGCGATGTTGCAATAACAATATAGAGCGAGACATTCAAATGTTTACCACCCTGTTGCTCTATCCAGTCATTAAGTTCATGCCAGGCAACACGTGACCATGGAATTTCATAGGCAAAAAGAAACTCCAGTAATGAAATAAATAAAAGCAACATAACAGGGGAGAATGCTATTCCGCTTAGTAATAATATTAATAATAACAATGTACTAAAAATTTCAATCAATAATATAACAATACGAAATTTCCAGATGTCTGATGAATAGTCAATTTTATATCCCCATAACAAAGCGCCAATGGATGTAAATAAAAATATGACTCCCATATTGGCATAATAGTATGTCATTGGCGTATTCTCAGATAATAATATATAGGGATATCCGACGGCAAGAACACTTGAGCCAACGCCATTAATAAATAAAGAAAAAAGAAACAGATATCTTATCATTGTATTAATCTTGTTTTATGGTTGTATAATTGAATTTATTATTATAATTGTTTAAATATTTCATGCATTCATGTTCATTTTTGGCAGAGCAAATCACATATCCCATTTTTTCAGTGTAATGGGTGCTGGAAAAATAACTGCCAATCTTGGCATTTTGCTCCCATTCAATCACATGCTCATCAATAATTTCTTCTATAGGCGTTATGGATTTTACTTCTCCAATCGGTGGGTTAAAAATGATCATACCAATGCAATTAAGCTCATCGTTCTTCATGGAAAAAGAGGGCTCTTTGCAAGCCGAAGCAGGGGAAATTAATGCATTAATAAAGACATCAAAAGCATGCTTACCATAGGCCTTCGCATGAAGCTCGAATAGCCTGAGCCCTGGTGGGCGTGATGCGGTTTCACAAAGTATGAGATTATCGGTATTTTCTTCGATGAAAATTTCAGTATGAGTGAAACCGTATTCGAGATTGAATGCCTGCAATACCCGTCGATTAAATTCAAACAGCCTATGGCTATCTGGGGAGCCTGGCAGCATGGTATGCCACATAAAATGGCTAGGTTTGGTTTGATCGGAAGGGAGTAATGAACAGGCATAAACTCCAATGCTTTGATAGATAATCTTATGCTGGAATACTGCTGTATCAACATGCAGTAACCTGCCCTGGATTTTTTCTTCCACTAGATACTCTTCAGGTGTATCAAGTCCCTGTAATGCATAAAATAAAGAAGTGCGGTCTGAATGCTCGGTCACCCCCATTGATCCCCAAAATGAACGGGGCTTTATAATAAAACCAACCTGGTTGCCTTTGTGTTTGGCAGAATTCTCAACGGATTCAGTAAAGCGCTCGAAATGCTCAGGTGAGCTTAGCATCTCTGATGCCAGAGTGAATTTGGGACAAAACAGCCCATGTTCATTGGCAGTCTTCCGCATTATCCATTTATCTCTAAATGATTGGGCGACATCAATGATGTGGTTATCTTGGTTAATATGGGTTGCGATGGAGGCCATTAATTCAACATGAAGCTCAGAAAAAGCGATAAAGTAATTGATGTGAATTGGTGCTCTGATAATTGATAGTGTGCCTTTGACCTGTTTCAGTGCTGTTGTTATTTTTTTACAGGCGTGGTTAGCTAACGGATCATCAACCACCAAATATGCCAATGCTAAAGAGAAATCCGTTGAATCCAGCCACTTTTTCTTGATCAATAGAATAAGATTTAAATTATATTGATAGCAGAGTTGAACAAAGCGCTCACTATCTTTGATATCTGGCATACAGAAAATAGTCGGCTTCCCGCGATGAAAACTAGCCTGATTATTGATATGTATTTCTAGAGACATAGTTTTACCTTAATCTATTGGCAGGATCACAGCCTTTAATACAGTTACAAGTGATTACGGGATACATTTTTTTACGGAAGAGTGAGAATTTATCACCATGCCAAATATCGTGTAATGAACTTTCCAAAACATTCCCCATAATATATTGCTCAGGGTTTGGTCGATACATCGTGGTATCGCAAGGATAGACATTTCCTGTTACAGCATCGATAAATAGTGTTGTCAATGGAATGGCACATGCTTTTTTGCCAGACGCATTATAATGTCCCATTTCAGCGCGGCAATAATCCTCCTCATTGCGGCCGAAAATTTCATAATTGGCATCCATAAATAAATGGCGTGAAATCTGTTTGCTTTCCAATAGAGTATTTATTTTCTGCATAAATAACTTAATTTGAGCACTATTTAAAAACAGTAAAGGATAATCTTTAATCGGAATAAGATTAACACCATCAACGCTCAGTTCGGCCATTTTAAGCAGAAACTTATCGATAGTATCGTAATTTAATGAAGTAACGACATGATTGACGATAATAATAGAACCTGGTATTTCCTGCTTAATATATTCCATGGCATCATAAAGATTGTTTGTTAACCAACGAATGCCTCGTGACTCGCCATTTTTTTCAGGTTCTACATGGTCAATTGAGATATAAAATTTTCTGACAAGATGGCTCTTGTTTTGTACACGATTGAAAATCTTTTTTGATAAAGCAGTTCCATTGGTTGTAATAGAGATCGGTGTATTTTTATTACAATCCAAAATAGCCAGAAAATCTTTTGATAAGAAAGCTTCTCCTCCATGAATATTTACTTCCTGTGGAGAGAGAGCCTCTAACTCTTGCCAGAGTCTAATCATGTCTATTTGTTTGTGTGCATCAATCTGAGCGGTTTGCCATACATCGCAAAATTCGCAACGCGCATTGCAAATATTATTTATGCGTATAAATGCATAGTTAAGTTTAGGCATGGCAAAAAGCTTTTCCGGATCCAGGCCAATAGGGTATTTAGCTATGGCAATTAGCTCTTCCATATGATTTTCCACTTGTTTATAAATTCAAAAGTGATAATAATCACTATTAATAATATGAAAAATAAATATAATTGGTTGTTGTTTTTTACAGGTTTGAGACTCTACAGAATTTTCTTATATAATCAATATCAAAAACAAATGCTTATGATATTAATATTAGCAAATATCAATTTTTATTGAAAACTGATGAAATATTTATTTATATTATTTATTTGATGGTGGTTTTTTAATAGTGTTTATTAAATCATTGGGGAAACAATCATTTATATCAAATAATCAAAGCCCATTCTCATTTAAGGTTGTACCATGTTTACGCAATGCAGCAATAATGTCGACTTGATGCCAGTCATTTTTAACGTTGTTATTCATTCCTGCTATCCCTTCCATTAACTAATATTGATGGTGGTAATCCAGACAGAGTTCACAGTACCGGTAACGTCCAACCGACGAGGCCAAAGCCTCCCCTCCCTGCCTGAACCACTATTGAAAGGGTGATAGCAAGCACACTGGTAGAAATTTCCTACCAATGTGGACGTTAATTCAAGGCTGCTAAACCCTGACCACTAGATTTTGCTAATGGCGAGAGTGAAATTTAACTTATTGTTTTATATGAATGAATAACTGGACGACTAAGTTTAACGATTATAAACCCAGTCGACATAACGGCCAATATTCCGAATACGGTCATGGTAGGTTTTATGGCTACCGCCAATCTGCCGGGCAGAAAACTTTAATTCTTCAATCAACTCATTGGCTTTCTCTATTTAATACCTGACAACATGCAATCTCTGGCGCGCGACAGTTCAGACAAAACAAAAAATGTCTGCCTTGCCCTTGATCGATATCTGTGCGCCAGAGTGAACGCAAGTTGAGGTATTGCGGGGTATCGGTTGAGTACGCGGTACTGCCGCCTGTATGAACAGGTCATCCCCACCGGCTAAAAGCCAGCCTCGATATCGTCAAGTTCTCCT
>NZ_CAWMEB010000047.1:0-22200 GCF_963866145.1 Xenorhabdus sp. NBAII XenSa04 | reverse complement strand
AACTATTGGAAGCATGACCTCCGAAAAGGTTTTCCCCTGATTGCCTTTAAGGGACAAAATATAATCGGCTTCACTCTCGCGTAATTGCTGAGCAATCGTGCGTTGGCAGCCCATCACATCAATCGTCACGAGATGTCCTTTCAATGAAAGCATCGATAATAATGCGGGGATGGCCTTAATTTCGTTTGATTTTCCGTCTACGGCACACTGACCTAAGCTGAGCCCTTTCTCAACCGAGAATGCACTCACCACATGTAGTGGGCTTTGTTCAATTTTCTTATCAAACGAATGGCGTAAACTTTTACCATCAATCGCAATGATCGCTCGCTTTTCTGAAGAGACGTCACGAGAAATCCACTGATAAAAATGACGTTCAAAGAGGCCGGGATTTAATAAACTAAAACAGCGCCGGAAAGTATCATGTGACGGAATACCGCCTTTGAGCGGAAGAAATGAACCCAGCCAATCCTTTTTTAGCTGGCCGTACTGTTCAATATCGGTCCAGGCGTTAGCCCCGACAATGACAGCGCATACCGCGATCATCTGCACCCCTCTAAAAATGAAGGAATTATCCACTAAATATTTTCATGCGTAACCCCTGTGTCGATCCCCAATGAACGGGCGACATCGACAACCCGTTGTTGATGGAGGACAATCTGTTGAACCGCTTCCAGCTTAAATTCAGTAGAATATTGGCGTTTGGTTGGCTTCAATTTCATCGTCACACCTCATGGTCATGTTAATGAGATTAGCAGGCTTTTGAGATGTCCGAGATCTTTATACCACTACAGTTTTCTATACACAAAAAAACCCGCTGTTTTGTCTCACAGCGGGCTATCCTTCAAACGCAATTTTTTAACTGGTGGCTGATTTTTTTCAAGAAGAACATCATCAAAGAATGCGGTTTTTCTCCAGTTGCGCATGGCGGACAGCTTCCCTTGCCATACGTTTTTTACGTGCATCACAAGGTTCAGGACAATCACAAACTTTTTCAACACCTATGCTTCCCAAGCCTCCACAACTTCCCTGAATACTTTTGCGCTTAAAGATATAGCCTAATGCCATCCCCACAAAAGCTAGCAGGAAAAAGATAAAGGCTGCGATAAAAATTTCCATAACCTTTTCCTCTTATTTTTTCTGTTGTAACCCGTTGTTTTTATCTTGTAACCTGTTGTTTTTATCTTGTAAATAGTGCTTAAAGGCCGGGCTATAACGTTCTTCAAAACCATCTTTAGTTTTGACTATCATAAAGACCGGAATGTTCAGTTTTTCAGCTAATTCCATTCCCTTAACTGGCCCTAACACATCTATACCCGTAGAAAAACCATCTGCGCTCATACAGGTCGGTGCAATAACCGTAATCGAAACCAGATTATGTCTGATAGGGTTACCTGTTTTAGGATCAATGGTGTGAGAATAACGCACACCATTCTGTTCAAAATAGTTGCGGTAATCACCCGATGTCGCAACAGCCATCTCACCGGGTTCAATAATTTCCTGAGCACTTTGCGTCATTCCACTATCGGATGGCTTTTCAATCGCAATTCGCCACGGCGTACCCTTACCGTTGTTACCTGATGTGCGAACTTCACCACCAATATCAACCATGTAATTCCTGATATTCTGGGAAGTCAGATATTCCGCGATCACATCAACGCCGTAGCCTTTAGCAATGGAGGAAAGATCAACATATAATTCGGGAATGGATTTAATCAGATTATTGCCTTCAACAGATAATTTATCGATCCCAATCCACGCACGGCGTGTTACCCATTCTTCATCTGTTGGCGCCTTAGTCGCTCGTCCTTCCGGCCCAAATCCCCACAAATTCACTAATGGCCCAACGGTCACATCTAAAGCACCATCCGTCAATTGATTAATACGGATAGCTTCCTTAACCACTTTCGCTGTAGCTGCGGATACCGGAAAAGGTTTATTCACTTCACGACTTTGATTAAAACGACTCAATTCAGAATTTGGCCGGTAAGTGGACATTTGATCGTTTACTTCTTCCAATAAACGATCAATCTCTTTTTGCAGTTCTTCCGGGGAAGATACTGACGAATCAGCGACATACTTGATGGAGTAATAAGTCCCCATCGTTTGCCCACTCAGGTTCTGTTGTTCTGGACCACCACATGCTGATAACAGCACGGCCATCAACATCAATACACCCCAGTTGATAATTTTTTTACTCAACATAACTTACTCTTTCTGAATCGTCAGCGCCCACTAAATGTGGGCGCTTATCGTTAAATCAAAGTGTTATATACCCGTCGCTTTCCAATCTTGAAATCCATCGGGTATAGATCATGATCTGATTCAGATCATCAGCCACCGAAATCATCCAGCATAATGTTTTCATCTTCTACGCCAAGATCTTTCAGCATCTTAATGACCGCAGCGTTCATGACCGGAGGCCCACACATGTAGAATTCACAATCTTCTGGTGCTGGATGGTCTTTCAAATAGTTTTCATACAACACATTGTGAATAAAACCTGTATAACCATCCCAGTTATCTTCCGGTAAGGCATCAGACAGCGCAACATGCCAGGTGAAGTTTTCATTTTCTGCCGCTAGCTGGTCGAAATCTTCGGTATAGAACATTTCACGCTTGGATCGGGCACCATACCAGAAAGAGATCTTACGCTTGGAATTCAAACGATTGAGCTGATCAAAAATGTGAGAACGCATTGGTGCCATACCTGCACCACCACCGATGAATACCATTTCAGCATCGGTATCCTTCGCGAAGAATTCACCAAATGGGCCGGAAATTGTCACCTTATCACCGGCTTTTAATGACCAGATGTAAGAAGACATGATACCTGGTGTGACATCAGGGTTTCTTGGCGGAGGTGTAGCAATACGCACGTTCAGCATAATGATGCCATGCTCTTCCGGGTAGTTTGCCATTGAGTATGCACGAACTGTCGGCTCATTGACTTCAGAAACATAGCGGAATAAATTAAATTTATCCCAATCTTCGCGGTATTCCTGCGGTACATCAAAATCAGCATAACGAGCAACATGTGGAGGACATTCAATCTGAATGTAACCACCCGCACGAAATGGTACAACTTCCCCCTCAGGAATTTTCAATTTTAATTCCTTGATGAAAGTCGCTTTGTTATCGTTGGAAATAACTTCACATTCCCATTTCTTAACACCGAAGATCTCTTCCGGCAACTCAATTTTCAGGTCTTGCTTAACATTAACCTGACATGCCAGACGGCAGCCTTCTTTTGCTTCACGCTTGTTAATGTGAGACAGCTCGGTAGGCAGGATATCACCACCACCTTCTTTGATCTTTACACGGCACTGACCACAAGAGCCACCGCCACCACAAGCTGAAGAAACGAAAATGCCCTGATTGGCAAGCATACCCAACAACTTGTCACCAGCGGGAGCTGTGAAACTTTTCTCCTCATCGCCGTTGACTTCAACTTTAATATCCCCGGTGTTCACTAACTTCGATTTTGCGAACAAAATCATTGCTGTCAGCGCCAACACAATCAGGGTAAACATTACTACGCCTAGAATGATTATATCCATGAATTCTTCTCTCCTTTAGAGCTGCACGCCGGAGAAGGACATAAAGCCCAATGCCATCAATCCGGTGGTAATAAAGGTGATCCCCAGTCCTTTCAAACCTGCCGGAACATCCGCATATTTCATTTTTTCACGAATAGCGGCCATCAGAACAATCGCCAGCATCCAGCCCATACCGGAACCGAAACCATATACAATGGATTCACCAAAGTTATAGTCACGCTGCGCCATGAAAGAAACACCACCAAAAATCGCACAGTTCACCGTAATCAACGGCAGGAAAATCCCCAGTGCGTTGTAAAGTGCAGGAACGTAACGATCAAGGATCATTTCCAGAATCTGCACCAGTGCAGCAATCACACCGATAAAGGTAATGAAGTTCAGGAAACTCAGATCAACCCCATCAATCAGGGCTCCATCACGGAGTACCAAATTGTAAACAAGGTTATTGGCAGGAACAGAAATTCCCAAAACAACCGTTACGGCAACGCCCAGACCAAAAGCAGTTTTGACGTTTTTAGATACCGCCAGAAAAGTACACATACCGAGAAAGAAGGATAACGCCATATTCTCGATAAAGACGGCACGGACAAATAAACTGATATAATGTTCCATGTTGTCTGTTACTCCTTATCAACCTGCTCAGGTTTCAGCGTCCGCAGACCCCAAATCAGCATACCAATGATGAAGAATGCACTTGGTGCCAACAGAAACAGACCATTAGGCTGATACCACCCCCCATTTTTAATGGATTCCATCACAGTAATACCCAACAGTTTTCCTGAGCCAAACAGCTCGCGCAAAAAACCTACCAGTAACAGAATGACACCATAGCCTAAACCGTTACCGATACCATCCATGAAACTCTCTACTGGCGGAGATTTCATGGCATAGGCTTCTGCACGCCCCATTACGATACAGTTAGTGATGATAAGGCCAACAAACACAGATAACTGTTTCGAGATTTCATAGGCATATGCCCGCAAAATCTGGTCTACCACAATAACCAACGATGCAATAATCGCCATCTGTACAATGATTCGCACACTGCCTGGAATGTAATTGCGAATCAACGAAATGAAAAAGTTAGAAAATGCTGTTACCAGTGTCACAGCAAGTGTCATCACCAATGCAGTTTCCAGTTTGGTGGTTACAGCCAATGCTGAACATACACCCAAAACCTGTAATGCAATTGGGTTATTATCAAACAGCGGCCCAAGAAGGACGCGTTTTATCTCTTTACTATCAGCCATCTTTCAAGGCTCCCTCACGTACTTTTTTCAGGAACGGGCCAAAACCATTATCACCCAACCAGAAATCAAACATATGCTGAACACCGTTGGACGTCAGAGTCGCGCCAGACAAACCATCTACACCATAAGGATTATCACCCGCGCCACCCCGAACGATTCTGAGCGCCGGAGCACCTTCCAGGTTATAAAGTTTTTTGCCGACCCATTGCTTACGCCATTGTGGGTTGTCAACTTCACCACCCAATCCCGGTGTTTCGCCGTGAGAGTAGTAAGTAATACCGCGAGATGTTACGCCATCCACATCAATGGAAATAAAGGCATACATCATTGACCATAGACCTGAACCATATACCGGCAATACCAACTCAGTCGTTTTGCCATCTCCATCTTTAACCAGATAGATTTCTGCCCTATCAGCACGGCGACGAATTTTCGCCAGATCCTGTTCTGGAGATAAAGCTATGCTGGTTTCATCACTGCGCAGGGCATTATTCAGATCAAAATTACCATCACTTTTTTCGAACGTTGCGGTCTTCAAATCAAGCAATTTTGGCTGGATACGGTTGTTATAAGTGGCTTTAATTTCTGCTGTTGTCATATCTGGTTTTAGCAAACCGGCAACATCCAGAATATTACGCTGTTTATCCAATAGTTTTTGTTCTTGTTGCTGTGCTTTCAAACCTACGGCTGAACCCGCAACGACAATTGAACATACAAGGCACAGCACAAAAACAACAAGAAACGTTCTGCCGATGCTGTCATTATTTTTTGGTTTATCATTAGCCACGGGCTTTTCTCCGCTTAATATTGGCCTGTACGACCAGATAATCGAATAGTGGCGCGAACAGGTTAGCGAACAGAATCGCCAACATCATCCCTTCTGGATAAGCAGGGTTTACAACACGGATCAGGATACACATCACCCCAATCAGGATACCGTATGCCCATTTTCCTTTATCCGTAAATGCAGCAGATACTGGATCTGTCGCCATAAAGATCATACCGAAAGCAAAACCGCCCAGAACCATGTGCCAATACCATGGCATGGCGAACATTGGGTTCGTATCTGAACCAATCGCATTAAACAGGTAGGACATTGCAATCATACCGATCATGACACCTGCAACAATGCGCCATGAAGCAATACGTGCAAACAGAATAATGGCACCACCGATGAAAATCATCAGGGTAGAAACTTCACCAATTGAGCCAGGGATATTACCAAGGAAAGCGTCCATCCAAGTTACAGGCTGGCCTGTGATGGTGTTCATCAAAGCATGCTGGCCCGCATTCGCCCATTGAGACAGTGGAGTTGCCCCGGAAAAACCATCAGCCGCAGTCCAGACCAAATCACCTGAAATTTGGGCAGGATAAGCAAAAAACAAGAAAGCACGCCCCGCCAGAGCCGGGTTAAGGAAGTTACGACCTGTACCACCAAAAATTTCTTTTGCAACTACGACACCAAAAGTAATCCCCAGTGCCGCCTGCCACAATGGCAATGTTGGCGGAACAATCAGTGCGAACAGAATAGAGCTGACAAAGAAACCTTCGTTGATTTCATGTTTGCGGATAATAGCAAATAAGATTTCCCAAAAGCCACCAACCACAAAAACAACAGCATAAATTGGCAGAAAATAGGTTGCCCCCAGTAACATCTTACTGCCCCACCCTGCATCAGGTGTCAGTGATGCACCAAGATACTGAGCCAATATATAATGCCAGTCAGAAGCCAGAACCTGCTGTAATGCCTCTCCATTGTATAGGTGGGTCAATGCAGGTATCGCCTGATTCCCTACATTATACATTCCCCAGAACATGGCCGGAAAAACAGACATCCATACCAGAATCATCATACGTTTAAGATCGATGGCATCGCGGACGTGGGCGGTTCCCTTTGTCACTGTTCCCGGAGTGTAAAAAACGGTGCTGACTGCCTCATAGAGAGGATAATACTTTTCCAGTTTGCCGCCGGCCTCAAAGTGGTGTTCTACTTTCTCAAATAAATTTTTCAGGCCCATGAATTACCCTTCCTGCTCAATCTTAGTCAGCACTTCACGCAGTACCGGACCATACTCATATTTACCCGGACAAACATAAGTACACAGTGCCAAATCTTCTTCATCCAACTCCAGACAACCCAATGCTTGAGCGCTGTCAGTGTCTCCCGCCAGCAAGTCACGAAGCAGATGAGTAGCCATAATGTCCAACGGCATCACCCGCTCATAGTTGCCAATCGGCACCATAGAGCGCTCTCCGCCATTTGTAGTGGTTGAAAAAGCAAAACGTTTCTTTTTCAGGAAGTGACCGATGGTAGTACGGGTAATGGAGAATTTATTAACTCCCGGTGCAATCCAGCCAAACAGTTCTTTTTCACGCCCTTCAGCCAGAACAGAGACCAAAGTGTGAAAACGTCCCAGATAATGATGTACTTCATCTGATTTCATACCACACAGTACAGAACCAGAAATGATGCGATTCTCACCTTCTTCTAGCTGACCTTGTGTCAACTCCAGCAAATCAGCGCCCAGACGGGAACGAACTAGACGTGGTGATTTAACCTGCGGGCCTGCCAGAGAGATTATGCGATCAATATACAGTTCACCGGTTGTGAATAACTTACCGATAGCGATAACATCCTGATATCCCAAGTGCCATACTGCTTTTTGGGCACTGACTGGTTCAATGAAATGAATATGCGTTCCAACCAGCCCTGCCGGATGTGGACCGACAAATTGGTTGTAAGTAATTTGAGAATTGTTCCCTGCATTTGGAATATTTCCAGCACCGTGGCAGACGTGGATTTTTCCTTCTGTCAGTTTTGACAGAATATTCAGACCATCAACAAAGGCCTCTTCCTGCGCCGCAATAACAACAGATGGATCAGCCGCCAGTGGCTGTGTATCTATTGCCGTGACAAAGATTGCCTTTGGTGTGGAACCGGGGACAGGTGAACGACTGAAAGGACGTGTACGCAATGCCGTCCACAGCCCTGATGCGAGCAGGTTTTTTTCTACCTGTTCACGAGTCAGACCAGTAAGTTCTGCACGATCATAACGATCAAATGTGATTTGCTCATCACCGCTAACTTCAATCACGACAGATTGCAGTACACGACGCTCTCCACGTCCAATGGTAACAACTTTCCCACTTGCGGGACTGGTAAAAACGACCCCTGGATTCTTTTTATCTTCAAAAAGAATTTGCCCTTTTTTAACATGCTCACCTTCCTTAACCAGCATAGAAGGACGCATTCCAACATATTCCTCGCCCAATAAGGCGACATGGCGAATCGTCGGACCATCTTCTATAACTTGGGCAGGCGCTCCTGCTATCGGGAGGTCGAGTCCTTTTTTAATTTTAATCATAAGATTTGCACAAGTTTATCAGTTAAATCATATGCTACAGATCATCCTGCGGAATTTCCCTGGGATAATGCAGCGACTTCAGTAATAAAAAACACGTTGAGCGGCATATGTCTCAAATTATTCATGCCGATAATCGTTACAATATTTTCTTAAGTTTCGCCGACAACAATTCTAACATTTCCCCCAAACGCTGTCTGACTAATCGAGTGATTTAGCTCAAGCAAATAAAAATAATTTCTCTGCTGAACCGTTAACTACTCGATAAAGCCGAGCCTAAGCCTCATTTTTCCCGACAAAGGAGCGCTTTTTACGCAATCGATTATTTTATGGGGACCAAATATTGCGGTTATATTTACTCAGCATATTGCCATGACCTGATAACCTTAGACTCAGTATTTCATTAATTTATTAACTTTTAGGTAGCGATGTTATGAAAGAAAAATTTATTTATTTCTCACTCATCTTACTTCTTACCAATATGCCAATTTTTACTCTGGCTAAAGGCGCATTATCAAGGAATAATTCATTAAGTGAACACTCACCATTAAGACAACTTGGCGATGAGATCTTCATTCAAATATTCAAAGAAGAAAAAATTCTTGAACTCTATACCAAAAACAGCACCGGACATTATCAATTAACCCAACGATACCCTGTTTGTAATTACTCTGGTGGTCTTGGCCCCAAGATATTGACCGGTGATTTCAAAAGCCCGGAAGGTTTTTACCATGTCAACCTTAAACAGTTAAAGCCGGATAGCAGCTATTATCGGGCCATTAATTTGGGCTTTCCTAACGAATTTGATAAATACCAAGGTTATTCTGGTAAGAATTTAATGATCCATGGTGAATGTAAATCCATTGGCTGCTATGCCATGACTAATCGTTATATGGATGAGATATATCGATATGCGGAAAGTGCGCTCCATCATGGGCAACGTGAAATTAAGATTAACATTTACCCTTTCAGGATGACGCCATCAAATATGAGACGCCATCACAATAACGTTAATTACTCATTTTGGGAACAGTTACAACCTGCCTATGAATATTTTGTCAAAAGCGGCATACCCGCTACTGTCAATGTCATCAGAGGGCGCTATATTGTTAGCGTAACACCTCCACCTGTTCGGAAAAATCAATCAGAGTATGCGTTCACCAAGGTGAAATAAAGCATAGCTCCCCGGCTCAATTTTATTCCAGGCTTCATTATGCGTTAAAGGCTGAGTTGCGATCACTGATACCACATCATCAGGGTGGGTATGTTGCTGAAAATCAATTTCAATATCCTGATCGAGCAATGTCGCCTTACCGAAAGGTGACCGACGGGTAATCCAATGCAATTGTGTCGAACAATAGGCCATCATAAATTTCCCGTCAGATAACAGCATATTGAACACCCCTTTTTCCCTGAGTTCATCAGCCAATGAGGCAATAAAACGGAACACCGCAGACCAGTTAGCAGGCCGCTTAGGGTATCTGATTGATAATTGGTGCAATATCCAACAAAATGCCCGCTCACTGTCAGTTTCACCAACCGGACGATAATTCCCCGTTTTCAGGTGACGGTATCCTTTCAATTGACCATTATGAGCGTAAGTCCAGTGTCTGCCCCACAATTCACGTGTAAACGGATGGGTATTGACCAGAGATACATTGCCGCGGTTGGCCTGACGAATATGGGCAATAATGGCTTCTGATTTGATCGGATAACCCTGAATAAAGCGGGCAACAGGTGAATGATAACAGGGTTGGTGATCTTTGAAAGTCCGGTAACCCAATCCTTCATAGAACGTGATTCCCCAACCGTCCCTATGAGGGCCGGTATTCCCGCCACGTTGGATCAGTCCACTCAAACTGAAAACAATATCCGTTGGTACATTGGCATTCATGCCAAGTAATTCACACATTGCCTACCTCTAACCTGCACCTGACAATCTGTAATCAGACTCTTACCATTTCTTTTTCAATCAACTGAATCAAAATATGGATCACTTTGATATGAACTTCCTGAATACGATCTGCATAACCGAAATGCGGTACACGAATTTCAACATCTGCGGTTTCTGCCATTTTGCCGCCATCTTTACCAGTCAGCGTAATGACTTTCATCCCTTTTGCGCGGGCAGCTTCAATTGCTTTAATAATATTACCGGAATTGCCCGAAGTCGAAATTCCAAGCAAAACATCACCCTTCTGACCAACGGCCTCAATATAACGGGAAAACACATAATCATAGCCAAAATCATTGCTAACACAGGATAAATGGCTAGGATCAGAAATAGCGATACCAGGATATCCCGGACGATTTTCGCGATAACGGCCCGTCAACTCTTCCGCAAAATGCATAGCATCACAATGTGAACCCCCATTACCACACGAAAGCACTTTTCCTCCCGCCTTAAATGAATCAGCCAACAAAACGGCCGCTTTTTGGATGGCCTCAATATTTGTATTATCGTTGAGGAAATTAGCCAGCGTCTCTGCGGCTTCGGATAACTCATTGCGGATCAGATCTTGATACATGGGACTCATACTCCTGAAAGGAAAGGGCTTCGGGATTAATAACAACAATTACCCAGTGTAACGGATTCCACCCCCTGAAAGAAGATACCATCACATCTCTAAGAACTTCCCCCACCAAAAACTTCAATGACTTTGTGAGCCAGATTGTAATTAAGATGTAAATATATTGATAATTCTCTTTTCCTCATCTAAAAAAGAAGGACATCACAACAGGTCAGACCTCTGACGACTCAACCTGAGATTTACAGGAGTTTTACTATGACCGTCCTCAGCATTATTTTGTTTTTAGTCTTGATTGGCGGGCTTTGTTACCGCAAAGTCAGCCTGACTGCCAGCGGCTTACTGCTTATTGCCTATACATTCATCATGGGTGTTACAGGTCTTTGGAGCTACTGGTTGCTGTTACCACTCGCTATTATCCTGTTCCCCCTTGTCTTTACTCCAACTCGTATCTCTCTATTTTCTGCGCCTGGTCTGAAAGCATTCCGCAAAGTTATGCCAAGTATGTCCAGTACAGAGAAAGAGGCGATTGATGCTGGTACAACATGGTGGGAAGGTGATTTGTTTCGCGGTAACCCTGACTGGAATAAATTGCATAACTATCCAAAACCACAGTTAACCGATGAAGAACAAGCATTCATTAATGGCCCCGTGGAAGAAGCCTGCCGTATGGCAAATGATTTCCAAATCAGTCATGAATTAGCTGACTTACCTCCAGAGCTTTGGGCCTATCTGAAAAAGCACCGTTTCTTTGCCATGATCATCAAAAAAGAATACGGCGGGCTGGAATTCTCAGCTTATGCGCAATCACAAGTTCTGCAAAAACTGGCAGGTGTCTCCGGTATTCTGGCGATAACTGTTGGTGTGCCTAACTCATTGGGACCTGGTGAACTGTTGCAGCACTATGGTACAGATGAGCAGAAAAAACGTTATCTTCCCGGCCTCGCCCGTGGCGAAGAGATCCCTTGTTTTGCTTTGACCAGCCCGGAAGCCGGCTCAGATGCAGGGGCAATTCCTGATACTGGTATCGTCTGTGTGGGCGAATGGCAAGGCGAACAAGTACTCGGTATACGCCTGAACTGGAACAAGCGTTATATTACTCTTGCTCCTATCGCGACTGTATTGGGTCTGGCATTCAAACTGTATGACCCGGATCACTTATTGGGTGAGGCTGAATCATTGGGTATAACCTGTGCCCTGATCCCAACAAATACCCCAGGTGTTGAAATCGGCCATCGTCATTTCCCTTTGAATATTCCATTCCAGAATGGGCCAACCCGCGGTAAAGATATTTTCGTTCCTATCGATTACATCATTGGTGGACCGAAAATGGCAGGACAAGGCTGGCGTATGCTGGTTGAGTGTCTGTCTGTTGGTCGTGGTATTACCCTACCATCCAATGCCACTGGTGGATTGAAAAGCGCAGCTATGGCTATCGGTGCTTACTCTTATATCCGTCGTCAATTCAAACTGCCTATCGGCAAAATGGAAGGTATTGAAGAGCCACTGGCCCGCATCGCAGGTAACGCTTACCTGATGGATGCTGCGGCAACAATGATCACAAGTGGCATTATGCTGGACGAAAAACCTGCCGTTCTGTCTGCTATCGTGAAATATCACTGTACCCACAGAGGACAGCGTTCCATTATTGATGCAATGGATATCGCTGGTGGTAAAGGTATCTGCCTCGGCCCGTCTAACTTCCTGGCTCGTGGTTATCAGGGTGCACCTATTGCTATTACCGTAGAAGGTGCGAATATTCTGACCCGTAGCATGATTATCTTTGGTCAAGGTGCAATCCGCTGCCACCCTTATGTTCTGGCTGAAATAGCCGCAGCAGGAGACAATGATGTCAAAGCGTTTGATAAAGCATTGTTCGGTCACTTAGGACACGTTGCCAGCAATACATTACGCAGCCTGTGGTTAGGTATTACCAATGGCAGAACCAGCAATACCCCAGTCAATGATGCAACGCGTCGTTACTATCAGCACATCAATCGCCTGAGTGCAAACCTGGCCCTAATGTCTGATGTTTCCATGGGGGTATTGGGTGGCAGTTTAAAACGTCGTGAACGTATCTCTGCCCGTTTAGGTGATATTCTGAGTCAACTTTTCCTGGCAACAGCGACCTTAAAACGTTACGAAGATGAAGGTCGCCAAAAAGAAGATCTACCACTGGTTCAATGGGCTGTAGAAGATACCTTGCATCAGGCAGAACAGGCCCTGAACGATTTGCTGCGTAACTTCCCTAATCGTATGATTGCCGGTTTAATGCGAGTGATTATCTTCCCGTTAGGCCGCTCACATACTGCACCATCTGATAAATTGGATCACAAGCTGGCACAGATATTACAAACACCATCCGCAACTCGTGACCGGATTGGTCGTGGGCAATACCTGACACCAAGTGAGCATAATCCTCATGGATTATTGGAAGAAGCATTGCATGACATTATTGCTGCAGAACCTATTCACGCCCGCCTGAGCCGTGAAGCAGGTAAAAACCTGAGTTTCACACGCCTGGATCAGTTGGCTGAAAAAGCATTAGCGGATAATAAGATCACTAAGGAAGAAGCTGATATCCTGAAACGCGCAGAAGTCAGCAGACTGCGTTCAATCAATGTTGATGAATTTGAAGCAGATGCCTTTGCTGTCCCCAATGCAACAAAAAAGTCTAAAAATCAGCAACAGACTGAAGCAGCCTGATGCTGGAATGGTACAGATAATAAATAAGTGCTAAAAAATATGGGGGCTTTATGCCCTCATATTCTTACATCACTTCCAGTGATAACAATTCTTGTATTGTCTGCCGACGTCGAATTAAACGAGGTTCACCATCAACAAACAATATTTCAGGGATCAGAGGCCGGCTATTATAATTTGAGGACATAGATGCACCGTAAGCACCTGTATCATGGAAAATCAGATAATCCCCGACAGAAACATCAGGCAACATACGGGGAATAACCTCCCCCCCTTCCAACTGAGTAAAGACATCTCCTGATTCACATAATGGCCCTGCCACCAACGTTTCCTGTAAGTTTGTCCTTTCGCTGCTCTTACCTTCACTATTTTGCCCATTTCCAGCTAACTCATTTTCAGACAACACAGAAATATGGTGATAACTGCCATACATTGCTGGCCGCATCAAATCATTGAAACCTGCATCTGCCAGCACATAATGGCGACTTCCCATAGACTTTACCGCCCGTACTTCTGTCATCAAAATCCCTGCTTCGGCAAGCAAAAAACGACCAGGTTCAATTTCCAACTCAATATGATGCCCCAGTTGCTGTTCAATACGTTGGCGTGCTTTATGCCATAAACTGTAATAATGGTCGGTATCTACAACTTCTTCACCGATTTTATAGGGGATGGATAACCCTCCTCCTGCCGAAATGGCCTGAATATCCACCCCACACAATACAGCCTGTTCCACCATAGCATCACAAACATTGGCAAGATGTTGGTAATCAACCCCTGAACCAATATGCATATGCAAACCTATCAGGTTCAGTTTATATTGACGAACTTTCTCAAGAGCTAAAGGCAAATCCTGAAACCAGATCCCATGCTTACTGTTTTCACCGCCGGTATTAGTCTTCTGACTATGACCATGCCCGAATCCCGGATTAATACGCAGCCAAACCGGATGGTCAGCCTGACGTTGACCAATCTGTTCCAGCATATCGATAGAGCCTGCATTAACGGGTATATCTAATTCAATTACACGATCCAACGTCTCTTCATTAATCAGATCAGCAGTGAATACGATTTCTGATTTATCACGTCCTGGCTGAAATCCGGCATGAAGCGCACGTTCAATTTCTCCTAATGACACCGAATCCACTTTGATACCTTGTTTTCTCATCAAACGCAGAATATGGGTATTGGAACAGGCTTTTTGTGCAAAACGAATAACATCAAACTGCTTTAACTGTTCGATTTGCCTGATAATGATAGCGCTGTCATATATCCACAAGGGTGTTCCATAAACAGCGGGCAAGCTAAGGAGTTTCTCTGGTGTAAAATTTTTACTTAAAGAAGTGGTAAGAGTTGGTTTTGTCATTGAGACTTTCTCATAAATCAGCCGATGCTTCATTATTGGCACCAATCAGACAGGAATAAAATATCCTTTTCACTATCATCTATTCATCTGTGATATCGCTTTGCTTTCTTTTTAAACGCATTATTATGTGGTATCCAATTTATATGACTTTCAATATAGATAATTGCCTTACGTGAAACAGCAAACCAAATAAAAAGGGGGGGGAAGGTTATGCACACCTGTTCATGGCGACATATAGAGATTTTTCATGCAGTCATGACCACCAAGAATCTGACTGATGCAGCGATTTTATTGAAAACCTCACAACCAACGGTGAGCCGTGAACTGGCACGCTTTGAACAATTACTGAAATTGAAGTTATTTGATCGGATAAAGGGGCGTTTATTCCCAACAGCACAGGGAATAAGACTATTTGAAGAGGTACAGCGTTCCTATTACGGGTTGGAAAGAATACTCAATACGGCAGATTGTATCCGCCAGTTTGAATATGCCCAACTATCCATGACCTGTTTGCCAGTATTTTCCCAATCCTTATTGCCTAAAGCCTGTCATAGCTTTATCCAATCCTACCCTGATGCGCAGCTAACAATCATTCCACAAGAATCACCACTACTGGAAGAATGGCTTTCAGCACAACGCTACGATCTCGGTTTGACTGAACATATGCAGACACCCGCGGGAACCGGACGTGAAACCTTGATGACATTGAATGAAGTTTGTGTTTTGCCCACCAACCATCCACTCACACAAAAAGCGCGACTAGAACCAGAAGATTTTCATGGACAGCCGTTTATCAGCCTCTCTATTACAGATAGCTACAGACAACTGATTGATGCGATATTTAACAAATATCAGGTCTCACGCAAAATGATCATGGAAACTCACAGTGCGGCATCAGTATGCGCCATGATCAGTGAAGGTATTGGTGTATCGATTGTCAACCCACTGACAGCACTGGATTATCTGGATAAAAATGCCGGGCTCTGCATGCGGCCATTCAGTATCGAAATTCCGTTCACAGTCAGCTTAATTAAACCTATTCATCGCCCATCTTCAGAGCCTGTCGAAATATTTATTACTCATTTAAAGCAGCAGGCTGATCTCTTTCCACAAAAATTAGCATTAGCTTTTCAACATTAATTGTTGCCAGTGGGGAGAAGATGCAAACCACTCAACCAGAAAATCCAATAATGCCCGTAAAGTGGCGGGCATATTTTGACGGCTAACATAAATACCGTAAATTCCCATTGCCTGAGGTTGATAATCAGGTAATAGCTCAATCAACTGCCCGGATTTTAAGTAAGGTGAGACGGAATAATAAGGTTGCATAGTGATACCGGCTCCTTGCAATGTGGCTTCCATAAGCACCGTAGATTCATTGGCACTTAACGTCCCACTGACAGGAACTGAATACTGCTGATGTTGTTTTTCGAACAGCCATAAGCTCTTACCAAAAAAGTTATATGTCAGGCAATTATGTTCTGCCAAATCGACGGGTTTTTGCGGGATTATTTTGCCATCTAAATAAGAGGGAGCGGCACAAACAACAGAATGACAAGTCGATAGCGGACGAGCAATCAAATTCGGCTCCAAATTATTGGTAATGCGGATTGCTAAATCAATGCGTTCTTCAACCAATTTAATGACTTTATTATTGACTTGCAGATTAACAGCGACCTGAGGATACTTCCGCATAAATTCAGTAATCGCCACAGACAGTGCGCTGACTCCCAACGATTGAGAGCAACCTACCCTTAATAATCCTTTCAGGGTATGAGCCTCTGCCAATTGCTGAGTTGGCATCGCTTCCGCTAACTCCATTAATTTAAGGCTACGCTGATAAGCCTGCTCTCCCTCTGAAGTCAGACTTATGTTACGCGTTGTGCGATGCAGAAGACGAACTGCTGCCCATCTTTCCATTTCAGATAGGTAACGTGACACCATTGCCCGTGACATATCAAGTCGTTCTGCTGCTGCACTCAAACTGCCCTGTTCAACAATTGTGACAAAAACCTGTGCTGCGGTGATCCTGTCCATCTTGTCTCTGTATCTCCATGTTGATTAGCTCGATATATGCAACAAATAGTTGCCAGTAATGGGATTTTTAAATCGAAATATGCAATTTATTATATGAATCGCTCAAGCAAATAAGCATTTTTGTATAGGAATTCGATGATGGCTCATAAAACAATACGAAATACCGTTCTGGCTGCAACACTCTCTCTGGGAATGGGGACATTAGCCCAAGCTGCCGATCTTAAGTTAGATGTCTACAATCCGGGCAAAGCCGGCATTTTCCCGGTCTCTTCTGAAATCATCAGTGGCAAACATGAAGTTGTACTGATCGATGCACAATTCAAAAAAAGCGACGCTCAAGAACTGGTTAAAATGATCCAGCAGACCGGTAAAAAACTGACAACGATCTACATCAGCCAATCTGATCCTGATTTTTATTTTGGCCTTGATGTGATCACTGAAGCTTTCCCTGATGCCAAAGTGATCGCTTCACCTGAAACGATTAAAGCTATCAAAGAAACCAAAGATGGTAAACTGGTCTATTGGGGGGGCATCCTACAAGATCAAGCACCCCAAAAAATTATTGTGCCTGAACCATTGAAAGGAAATACCTTTACCGTAGATGGTGAAAAACTAATTGTTGAAGGTTTAAATGGCCCTGCCGCAGACCGCACTTTCGTATGGATCCCGAAATTAAAAGCAGTTGTTGGTGGTGTAACTGTTTCTGACAACATCCATGTATGGATTGCTGATACTCAGACCAAATCATCACGCCAGCACTGGATGCAGACATTAGAGCGAATCAAAAACTTGAAACCTAAAACTGTGGTTCCCGGTCATTATCTGGGAAATTCATCAATGACATTGGAATCAGTAAATTTTACCCAAAATTATCTGACTACACTGGAAAAAGAGTTACCAAAAGCAAAAGATTCAGAAGCATTAATTTCAGCCATGAAAAAACATTACCCAAACCTTGCTGATGAATCCAGTCTTGAATTAAGTGCCAAAGTATTGAAAGGCGAAATGAAGTGGCCTCAATAAATTAAAAATATGGGTGTTACGAAAAAAGTAGCACCCATATTTTATTACCAGTCTTAAACCACCGCCTATGGAAGTGGTGATCGTCAGAATAGACATTTCTTGAGTAAGTATTTTCATCTAACATAAGACTCAAAATATCTCACGCTATATTTCACACTACAATTATAAAATTGCAAATATTAAAGAATAAAATGAACTCTCTCAACCATTCTCCCCCACATACTGCTACAGTGACAAGCATAAACATGTTGTGGCTTTTCTTTTTTGATGTATTTCCTGATGTTCAAAAGTTTAAAAGGAGAGGCATCATGTTTAGATTTTATATGATAATTATCTAAGTTTACTAAAACTAAATCACATTAGCCCCATGCAAATTAAAAACCATCAAAAATATGGCAGAAAAACAGAGATAAGGCCCAAAAGCGATAAATTCAGGATAGCTTTTTCTTTTCAGCCAAATTATAACAAACCCTAATAGCCCAGATAATGAAGCCAACAACATCAACATAGGTATCATTTCTATACCAATCCATGCACCAATTGCGGCAGTCAACTTTAAATCACCGTAACCTATCCCCTCTTTCTTCAATGCATACCGACAAAACCAATACAATACCCATAAATATAAATACCCTGATATGGCGCCATATATCGCACTCTTTATTGGAACTACATCACTATGACTATTAAATACCAATCCAAGCCATAATAAAGGTTGAGTGAGAATATCTGGTAGCTGATAAGTTTTTATATCGATCACTGCTAAGAAAAATAAAACGATGCAGAAAAATAAAATTATTACTTCATTTATATTGACGAAGTTATTGAACCATACATTTTTCCCATCCATGAAAATGTTCAATATAGTTTCCATAAAATAACATCCCTGTTATCCCTGCCCTTCTTTCAAGTTGCAACTTTTTAGCTACATCTTGAAACTCACAGGACATACGATACTCCCTATTTATTCTCTGATATTAATCAGAACACGGTGAATACTAAATTCCCGTTTAGGTCATTGGCAATAAAAAATGCATTAAAACAGCCATGATGGAATAAATATGCGAACCAGCTCGCAACTGTACCTTGAGTTTCTTTTAGTCTGAGAGATAGCTTGATCATGCAATCAGCGCTCATTTATCATGGCGATAAATTAACTTTATGATATAGCGTTAGGCTGTATCTGAACGATCTGGAAAGGAACTATCCGGAAAAAAGAAGGAAAGAAAAAATATGCGAATTCCCCGCATCTATCATCCTGAGTCACTCATTGTAGGAACCGTAATCAACCTGAGTGATGATGCTGCCAATCATGTTGGCCGTGTGCTCAGAATGAGTAGTGGACAACAATTGCAACTCTTCGATGGTAGCAATCAGGTTTTTGATGCAGAACTTACTGAAGCCAGTAAAAAAGCAGTCAAAGTGCGCATTCTTGAAGGCAAATTGTCTAACCGCGAATCACCATTGGATCTGCATCTGGGGCAAGTTATGTCCCGTGGTGAAAAAATGGAATTCACAATTCAAAAATCCGTTGAATTAGGCGTTAATATTGTTACGCCATTACTTTCTGAACGCTGTGGTGTGAAACTGGATGCAGAAAGGCTGGGAAAAAAATTACAGCAATGGAGAAAAATCGCAATTTCTGCCTGTGAGCAATGCGGACGTAATCAGATCCCTGAAATCCGTCCGGTTATGACACTCGAAGCATGGTGTGCAGAAAACGATAGTAGCCTAAAATTAAATTTACATCCTCGTGCCAGCCAAAGTATCAATACACTGCCATTACCAGTGAAAAAAGTTCGCCTGTTGATTGGCCCAGAAGGGGGATTATCCGCCGAAGAAATAGAAATGACGGCAAATCACCAATTTACTGATATCCTGTTAGGCCCTCGTGTCCTGCGGACAGAGACGACGGCACTCACTGCAATTACAGCATTACAAGTGCGTTTTGGTGATCTGGGTTAAGGAGAAAGAATGATCAAGCTCGGTATAGTGATGGATCCAATCTCATCCATCAAAATAAAGAAAGACACTAGTTTCGCCATGCTGCTGGAAGCACAGAAACGCGGATGGGAAATCCATTACATGGAGATGAATGACCTCTATCTGCATCAGGGGGAAGGTCGTGCACGAACCCGTTTGCTTACAGTGGAAGAGAACGCTCAACAGTGGTATCAGTTTGGCATTGAACAGGATATAGCCCTTGATACATTGCATGTTATCCTGATGCGCAAAGATCCTCCTTTTGATACTGAATATATCTACGCCACTTACATTTTGGAAAGGGCTGAAGCCAAAGGCAGCCTGATCGTCAACAAACCACAGAGCCTGCGTGACTGTAATGAAAAACTGTTTACCGCATGGTTCCCTGAATTGACACCAGATACTCTGGTAACACGTAGCGCAAGAACTCTGCGTGAATTTCACCAAAAACATGGTGATGTTATTTTTAAACCACTGGACGGTATGGGTGGCGCTTCTATTTTCCGCCTGAAGCAAGATGATCCGAATATCGGTGTGATTATTGAAACACTGACCGAGCATGGCAGCCACTTCTGTATGGCACAAAATTTTCTGCCAGCCATTAAGGATGGAGATAAACGTGTACTGGTTGTTGATGGCGAACCCGTGCCTTATTGCCTGGCCCGTATCCCCGCCCAGGGTGAAACCCGTGGTAACCTTGCAGCAGGCGGGCGTGGGGAAGCTCGTCCACTGTCAGAAAGTGACTGGGCTATCGCACGCGCTGTCGCTCCTGTCTTAAAAGAAAAAGGTTTAATTTTCGTTG
Source organism: Xenorhabdus sp. NBAII XenSa04 (assembly GCF_963866145.1). NCBI lineage: Bacteria > Pseudomonadati > Pseudomonadota > Gammaproteobacteria > Enterobacterales > Morganellaceae > Xenorhabdus > Xenorhabdus sp. NBAII XenSa04. The sequence continues at coordinate 1,589 of NZ_CAWMEB010000047.1, read as the reverse complement.
GGCTTGATATCATTGGTGACCGTTTGACTGAAATTAACGTTACCAGCCCAACTTGTGTACGTGAAATAGAAGCCGCTTTTCCTGAAATCTCCATTACAGGCATGTTAATGGATGCGATTGAAAAACGATTGGAAAAACAGACAGTATAATCGGTTAAACAGCTTCCATTTCCTGACAGTATTTGCCATTTATTATATGCGCCCACATACTGTGTGGGCCAACTCATTCATATATTGTAAAAATAACTATCAGAAAACACATGAATCTACAGCATCATTTTCTCATCGCCATGCCTTCGCTCACTGATCCTTATTTCAATCGTTCTGTAGTTTATATCTGCGAACATGATCAAAACGGGGCAATGGGGTTAATTATTAATAAACCAATAGCTCAGATTTCTATTCAAAGGATCTTGAAGAAGTTGGATATCGCCCCCGAAGACAGAGACGATAATATCAATCTGAATAAGCCTGTAATGGCTGGCGGCCCACTGTCTGAAGAGCATGGTTTTATTTTACACACACCACAATCCGGCTTCAGTTCCAGCATCCAAGTCTCTGATGAAACAATGGTTACCACTTCCAAAGATATGCTGGAAGCACTAGGTACACCACGCCAACCAAAAAATGTTTTAATGACTCTTGGATACTCAAGTTGGGAAAAAGGCCAACTGGAAAAAGAAATTATGGAAAATAGCTGGCTTACCGTCGGTGCAGAAGCTTCCATTATTTTCAATACCCCTGTTGCCGACCGCTGGCGTGAAGCTGCATCCTTATTGGGAATTAATATCCACAATCTCGCATTACAAGCAGGGCATGCCTGATGAAAAATCGCACAGTAATTGCATTCGATTTTGGTACTCGTAGTATTGGTGCAGCCATCGGGCAGGAAATAACCGGCACAGCCAGAGCATTAGATTCTTTCAAAGCAAAAGAAGGTTCTCCCAATTGGGATATGATTGAAAAGCTCCTGAAAGAATGGCAACCGGATTTGGTCATTGTTGGTTTGCCACTCAATATGGATGGTACAGAGCAACTGGTTACAGCACAGGCACGCAAATTTGCTAACCGTTTACATGGTCGTTTCGGCGTCCAGGTTGAGCTACACGATGAACGCCTAACCACGGTAGAAGCACGATCTCACTTGTTTGATCATGGTGGATATCGCGCCCTTGATAAAGGCAAAGTTGATTCCGCTTCTGCTGTCGTCATTTTGGAAAGCTGGTTTGAGCAACGGTATTCATAGCCCAAAACAGCGATCACTGTGAATTCTGGTCATGATGAGCTTTCCATCATGCCATTATTCCACTAGCAACCCCGACGATTTGCGCTGTTGGCGGCTTTGCTCGTAAGTTTGCATACCGCAGGCAGATCCTGTCTGCATTAATGTTGCTATCTGGTGATTTTTTCCTTCCCTGATCAAATGGCTGACAGCCTGGTTGACGACCAGAACTTCATAAATAGCCACCCTGCTTTCGTTTTTAGCAGGAAGCAATTGTTGGGCAATAACTACCTTTAAACTACCCGCCAGTTGGCTGCATATCCATCCCTTTTCATCGGCGGGAAAAACATCCACCAGACGATCTATGG
>NZ_CAWMEB010000046.1:0-16209 GCF_963866145.1 Xenorhabdus sp. NBAII XenSa04 | reverse complement strand
AATAATAAATAATAAATAATGTCATTTTTCATCAATGTAAATAATGGAGAGAGATTTTATTCACGGCTTGATTTTCATTAATTTCTGCTATAATTAAAAAATATATAAACATGTTGTTTTTCAATCTTTATATTTTCTAATGGTTAACTACTGCTGTCAGGTTGTTTTTTAAAAATAGATTTTAATGAAGAGTGTAATAATATCTTTTCGGGCTGAATAAAAACAGCCTTAATGTAGTATTACTTCTTTTCCTAAGCGAACCCTTATTTTCAAACGGTAGGGATTTGCTTTGCAAATTGTTATCTTTCTTTTGGAGAAATAAAAATTATGAAAACATATAAGTTACTTATATCTATAATGATAGTGCTGAGTTGTTCGGCTTGCTCAAATGATATGAAAATAACAAAGGCAGTACATTCTCTAAAGTCTGACTCTGCTGCTCAGACACCGCTTTTCATGGTCTCCGGAGTCAAATATATGAAAGAATGTGGAAGAGGTTATGTTGTTGGGGTATGGTCAAATGCTAATAGCTGGAATGAGTGGGCGGTTTGGTTATCAGAAACAGGACGGAGTTGGAATAATAGGGATACCAAAATTTTTTGGGCTTACGGTAAGTTAAGCACTGATAAGGATAGTGGAAAGAACGCTTATGCCACTATTCTGGCAGCCCAAGCCAGTGGACAGAAGGTGGCACTATTGGATGATGAATTTGGAGTTCGATGTAACACATGGGGTTATGGCACCTATGAAGGCGCACAATTCAATTCAGTACAAGCCTGGTTCCCATAATTGTGAATTGTTTTTCTGGTTTCTCTGAAGATTTAGAAAATTTCTAAGGGAGGCGCATTTAATGAGAATTTTAAAACTCTTTTCTTTATTATGTGTTTTATTTTTATATATATCGCAGTCCTATGCTCAGCAACAAGTTAATAAAGTTTATAGAATGGATACCCGCCCTCCAGAGAGAATCTTTCGCACAGCAGGGGGCGGATTTTCTCCCTGGGGAACGAATAATAATATTGTGGAGCATGTTCAGGAGTACGGTGATATAGAGCATGCGGCGGCTGCTTCAGCATTTGTCTCAACAACTGCCAATGAAGAAGTCGCTATTGATTGGGGCGTCAATTTTGAGAATAGACAGACCTTCTACATTTATGACATAAGGCCAACCACTAATTTTTATAGTGTGATTTTATCATTACAGAACCTTTATGCTCAGACAGGAAATACAAATTATCTGAGACTGATTAATGTTTATGAAAATCAGGAAGAATATGTGGCAATCAGAGGTATTGCTGTTACACAAATTCGTGGAGCTCAGGAGTTTCTGTATGATTGGGTTAGCAATGCTTACGTTGAAGGTGATTATATATCTAACAGGGTGTATCAGGATCTTGAAACAACAGCAAATGTCAGCCCTTATATATCGAGCACTCAATTACCAAGAGAGGTAGTCACGACTGAAACTTATTGTGCTCTCAATTTGTCGACTTTTTCACGTCGTTATGATCGTCTGGCAGCCAGTACTCATACATATCCATTTTTAAGAAAATGGAAGCAATGCCATGATGGCTTATCGATAACCGCTTTTTTAAGTGCCAGTTTTTTATAATCGTGTTTAACTTCACTCCACCTTTGAATCGGTGGAGTGAAAACTAAGCGTCAGAAGGCAGGGTGGGATAATGGTTATATGATGAAAGCCCTTCACAGTGGGATTTCCATCTATATCAGTTAGGCCCGTTTGCCCTGTCCATCAGGCCCTGTTTGATTATTTTGTTATTTCTTCACCAAAATATTTGTCCCAAATACGTTGATAAGTACCATCAGCATTGATCTCAGTAATGGCTTTATCAACCGCGGTTTTTAATGCAGTGTCATTCTTGCGCAGGAGCACGGCGGTTTGTGCTGCGTTGGTATCAGTTGCCACTATTTTTACTGGTGCTTCTGGCCGATGTTTTTTGTAGTCGAGATAGGAAAGTTTGTCATTGATGGTGGCATCAGCACGACCTGTACTGACAAGTTCCACCTCTTGATTGAAACCATTTGTACCGATAATTTCGGCGCCGTGTTTACGGGCAATTTGGGCGAAGTTATTGGTCAGGGTATGGGCAGAAGTCCGATCTTTCAAATCACTGAATGTTTTAATTGTATTGTTATCTGTTCGGGTAATTAGCACGGCTTCAGAAATGACATAAGGCAGAGAGAAAATATATTTTTTCTCGCGTTCAGGTGTAATCGCAATTTGGTTCATAACGGCATCTGAGCGCCCGGCATCAAGGCCCGCGATTAATCCATCCCATTTACCTTCAATAAATTCAGGTCTGACTTGCATGCGCTGAGCAATTTCGCGACCGATTTCCACATCAAATCCGGTTAATTTTCCAGAAGCATCATGATAACTGAACGGAGCATAAGCCCCTTCTGTTGCGATTCTGAATACCCCTGTGGATTGAATGTTATCAAGGGTCGATTTTGCATAAGCCAAATGTGTAAAGCTTAATTGGAGAATACTTGCTAATAATACTTTGCTTACAATTTTCATTGCACCTTCCTGATAATGAGATTTATTGTCAAATATAATACATAATCAGTTTTTACGTCCAAATAGTTTATATAATATGAAATTATATGATGTGTTTTAATTTTTATATGAAAATTTTATAAAAAGCTAATAATTGATGTTTGTTCTTATAAATGGTATTGATTAATTCCATTTCGCTTGAAAGATAACATTAAAAACATTGAATCATCATATTTTTTAATGTAATGTTTTTAAGTTGCGATTATTGGTACGAATTTATTGATATTAAAAGTGGGTGCTCAATGCAAAACTCATTATTCAGAAAAGGGATGCTAGATTCTTTGCCCGTCTGTATTTCTTTTTTCCTTATTTTTGCTTCTGTTGGTGCTCTTTATCAAAATAAAGGAATTTCATTAATAGAAACTATGGCAGGGTCTGTATTCACTTTTGCTGCACCTTTGCAGGTAGCTGTTGTTAATTATCTTGCTAATGGAGTTTTCTTATCAGTGATAATACTGACTCTGATCATAAACTTTCGGTTTTTTCTGATGTCTATGGTCATGTCACAGTATTTTCATGGTATATCAAAAGGCAAGATCTTATTGTCAATGTTAGCATTTAGCGCCAGTACATACACCGTGACTCATGCTCATCTAATTGCAGAGAAAATTTCTGATGGGAAATCTCAATTTAATTATTATCTAGGTGTATCTATACCAAGTTTTGTGATTGCTGTTTTGGCAACGTTGCTAGGGTATGTGTCTTCAAATTATTTGAATTATGATTCTATTTCTCTTTTTTTAATGATGTTAATTCCGATACATTTTTCATCCCTTGCGGCTAAGCGGGCAGGAAAAGATTTGTCTGTTTTTGTTACGCTAATAGGAGGGATATGTGCTCCATTCATAAATGAAATAAATATTCAACTTATGGATATCGTGATACCTATTATAGTCGGAATGTGCATTGCATTTTATGAGTTAAGAATTAAAGAGAGAGCATAATTATGATGATAATCTTATTGATGGGAGCCATGAGTTTTTTTCTTAGGGTGATACCATTTTTAATAGGTAACAAAAAAATTAAAAAAGATGGTTTTCTTATTACATCTCTAGACTATTCCGTATGCTTTATTCTTGGCAGTATTATCGTGAATATCTCTCTTGATAATATAAAAATTAGCCATTTGCTTTCTGACTTTGAAATTAAATATGTGCTGGCAATAGTTACTGTTATAACTGCATATTTTATTAGTAAACGCACGGGTTCTATATTAAAGAGCCTAATTATATCATCTATATTATTTATATTAATATCATGGTGTTTGAATGAAAAAAATATGTTTTTTTGATACAACATTAAGATATGGTGAGCAGATTATTCTAACTCAGACAATAAATCCTTTTATATTTATCTGTGATAACATGCAGATAAAGTAATTACCATCCCAAATACTGACGTTCAAAATTAACTTATCTGCTTATCTAAAATAAATCACCCTATTAATGCCTTAGCTTTTGCTCTAACTTCTGAAAGTACGGAGGCGGGTACTTTTCCCTTTTTCGCGGCATTACGTTTACGCCAGTCAAAACTTTTTACCTGATCAGCTAGAATGACGCTGTTGCACTCACCTTCTACCATAACTTCAAACGGATAGCCTTTAATTTTAGTCGTCATAGGGCAACACAGCATTAATCCTATTCTGCCATTGTAAATTGCAGGGCTAAGTACCAAAGCCGGGCGATGTCCTGCTTGTTCATGTCCTGCTTGTGGATCAAAATCAACCCAAACAATATCACCAGCATCTGGTATATAGGTTTTTACCATTGTGATTTTTCCTTCATTATCTACACTCAATACCCAAAAAATGTCACCGATTCCTATAAACAGCATTAGATATTATTTACGGGAAAGGAGAACTGTTGAATAAATAACAGTATCAAGACAATATAGTATAATTTGGGGGGTCTATTTGTTGATATTAATATACCCCATTATATTAAGATCATTCATAATGCTTCTTTACCCACGGGTTTACCAAAAGATATTTCTTCATGAATATTCTCGTCTGTAACACCGGAAAGCAAAGCATCAAGCGTATACTCTTTAGAGTGCACAGGCTCAATGACTATACGTCCATTTTCTACCATAATATCAACGGCATCATCAATGCTCAAAGATACGGCTTTCATAATTGCAGCCGGGATCCTTACCGATGGGCTATTGCCCCACTTTTTAATTACTGCTTGTGACATTGCTATACCCTCGTAACGTTTCTACATTGTAGATACAATAAGTAGAAAGTATCCATGTGTCAACATGGTAGATATATAAAGTTGAATATGTGAACCAATGAATTTGAGGAAGAAAAGCCACTGCATTTTTTGCAGTGGCTTAATTAAATTCAAGAAATATTACAAAGCAGCAATGGTCTCTTTTTGTGCCAATAATTTTTCTTTAGCAGCATTGTTTGTTGCCAGACGCTCACGCTCTTTGGTAACAACGGCTTCTGGTGCTCGGCTGACAAAACCTTCGTTAGCCAGTTTGACTTCGATGCTGTTGATTTCTTTATCCAGCTTCTCGATTTCTCTATCCAGACGAGCGAGTTCTGCATTTTTATCGATCAAACCCGCCATTGGGATCAGTATTTCTGCACCGGTGATCAGTTTGGTCACAGAAACTGGTGCTTCTTCTCCTGCTGCCGATACAGTAACAGAAGAGAGACGGCCCATTGCCTGAATAAAGTTAAGGTTTTCAGCCACACGACGTTGTGCATCAGTATTTGCATCACGCAGCAAAACTTCCAGCGGCTTGCTTGGTGCAATGTTCATTTCTGCACGAATATTACGTACCGCAATGATCGCTTCCTTGATCCATTCCAGATCGTTCAGTGCCAGTTCATTAACTTTCGCCTGATCGAATTCAGGGAAAGGTTGCAGCATGATGGTATCCGCATCAATACCTTTAACCACTTTCACACGTTGCCAGATAGTTTCGGTGATGAATGGAATGATTGGATGTGCCAGACGCAGTAAACCTTCCAACACTTCGATCAGAGTATGACGCGCTGCGCGGACTTCTGCTCCAGTACCTTTGTTGATGGCAGGTTTGGACAGTTCCAGATACCAGTCACAGAATTGGTTCCATGTGAATTCGTAAAGAATATTGGCGGCGATATCGAAACGGTAAGTATCTAATGCTTCGCGATAGACTTTTACTGTCTGGTTGAATTCAGCCAAAATCCAACGATCTGCCAGTGACAGTGACATTTCACCACCATTTTGGCCACAATCCTGCCCTTCGGTGTTCATCAGCACAAAACGGCTGGCGTTCCATAGCTTGTTACAGAAGTTGCGATAACCTTGCAGGCGTTTCATATCCCAGTTGATATCGCGGCCAGTAGAAGCCAGTGCTGCCAGAGTGAAACGCAGAGCGTCAGTGCCGTGGGCTTCAATGCCTTCCGGGAACTGTTTTTCAGTACGCTTGCGGATTTTCTCTGCCATTTGTGGCTGCATCATATTGCCGGTACGTTTTTCCAGCAGGGTTTCCAGCGGGATACCGTCAATCATATCCAATGGGTCGATAACATTCCCTTTGGATTTTGACATCTTCTGGCCTTCTTCATCGCGGATCAGACCGGTCATATAGATAGTTTTGAATGGTACTTGTGGTTTGCCGTTTTCATCTTTGATGAAGTGCATGGTCATCATGATCATGCGGGCAATCCAGAAGAAGATGATGTCAAAACCACTGACCAGCACATTCGTTGGGTGAAAGGCTTTCAACGCTTCAGTTTGCTCAGGCCAGCCGAGGGTAGAGAATGTCCACAAGCCAGAGGAGAACCAGGTATCCAGTACGTCTTCGTCCTGAGTCAGTGTAATATCTGCACCCAGATTGTTTTCGCGGCGGACTTCTTCTTCATCACGTCCAACATAAACATTGCCTTGTGCGTCATACCATGCCGGAATACGGTGGCCCCACCACAATTGACGGGAAATACACCAATCCTGAATATCACGCATCCAGGAGTAGTACATGTTTTCGTACTGTTTTGGTACGAACTGGATATCGCCGTTTTCAACCGCTTCAATCGCCACTTTTGCCAGTGGTGCTGTGCGCACATACCATTGGTCAGTCAGCATTGGCTCGATAACCACGCCGCCACGGTCACCGTAAGGTACGGTCAGATCATGAGGTTTGATTTCTACCAGCAGGCCCAGTTTTTCAAATTCAGCGACAATCGCCTTACGCGCAGCAAAGCGTTCCATGCCACGGTATTCAGCAGGGATCTCGGTCGAGTAACTGTCAGAAACTTCACCATTAGTGTTGAAAACTTCTGCGGCTTCACGGATATCACCATCGAAGGTCAGGATGTTGATCATTGGCAGACTGTGGCGCTTACCGACTTCATAGTCATTGAAATCGTGAGCCGGAGTGATTTTCACACAGCCGGTGCCTTTTTCCATATCTGCATGCTCATCTCCTACGATAGGAATACGACGGTTGACCAGTGGCAGGATAATCTCTTTGCCAATCAGATCCTTATAACGCGGATCTTCCGGGTTAACAGCAACGCCGGTATCCCCTAGCATAGTTTCCGGACGGGTAGTAGCAACAATCAGGTAGTCTTTGCCTTCGGCAGTTTTGGCTCCATCTGCTAATGGATAACGCAGATGCCACATAGAACCTTTAACTTCGCGGTTTTCGACTTCCAGATCAGAAATCGCGGTGCGCAGTTTAGGGTCCCAGTTAACCAGGCGTTTGCCACGGTAAATCAAATCTTCTTGATACAGGCGAACAAAGGCTTCTTTAACGGCTTTTGACAAACCCTCATCCATAGTGAAGCGTTCACGCTCCCAATCCACAGAGTTACCCAGGCGGCGCATCTGGTTGGTGATAGTGCCGCCTGATTCCGCTTTCCACTGCCAAATTTTGTCAATAAAAGCATCGCGGCCGTAATCGTGGCGGGTTTTGTTTTCTTCTGCTGCGATTTTGCGCTCGACAACCATTTGCGTTGCGATGCCTGCGTGGTCAGTACCGACTTGCCATAGCGTGTTTTTGCCCTGCATGCGTTGGTAGCGCACCATAGTATCCATGATCGTTTGCTGGAATGCGTGCCCCATATGCAGGCTGCCGGTCACGTTTGGTGGCGGAATGACGATGCAGAAGCTTTCACGGCGGGTATCGCCATTCGGCTTGAAATAACCGCTCTTTTCCCAGTGGTTATAAAGAGGTTGCTCTATCTCTGTCGGATTGTATGTTTTATCGAGAGATGGCTCAGATTGCGTTTTAGTAGCGGGTGTCTTTTCCATTGTATCTTGATATTTAATAGGTTGGCGGGGTTGCCATGGTCAAATTAAAGCCGACGCTACGATAAGATTTATATCGTTCGCGCGCTAACTGTTTCAGATTTTCATCAATAGGGACGAAGTCTATCACTTCATGGAAAGCTGTGGCAAAGTCTACAAAATGAGGAAGTAGTGTTACCAAAATATCACGGGGAGCATTGCCTCTTTTTTGCGGCCAGCACAGTTCCACAGGGGCACCATAGCGGGGGCCTTCTCCAGCCAGGTTATGTGGCACAAATTGACCTGGCTCTCGTTGCCATAGTGCTTCATCCAGTTTTTCGGCCTGCTGTTGGCTTTCACAAGCAATCAGAACCCGCTTCCCTGCACGCCATTGATCAGCAGCCAACTGACATGCCAGCCATTCATGCGGCTGCAATTCATCAAAAGACGATGATTCTTTCTGTAACGGTTTTTCCAATAACAGCTTTTCCGGTGACAGCTTTTCCAATAAATAGAAAGTAGCATTTTTCATAAATTCTTTTACTGACAATGTCTCATGATTACAGAAAACAAGTTACAGAAAAAATGATAGGCAAAGTGACGGAAAAGGGTATTGCTGTCGCAATACCCTCAATCCCGTTGACTTTTTTAATACCTTTTGCGTTAGCCTTTATGCAAAAAATGGCTAGTCTGGGTATTAATCATCCGCATTCAGACCTGCACGATTTAACAGGAATTGTGACAATAGTGCAACTGGACGACCCGTTGCTCCTTTTGTCTTACCTGAACGCCATGCTGTACCGGCAATATCCAGATGTGCCCAGTTGTATTTAGCTGTAAATCGGGACAGAAAAGCACCGGCAGTGATTGCGCCGCCAAGACGTCCGCACGAGTTGACCATATCCGCAAAATTGGATTCTAACTGTTCGGAATACTCGTCCCCCAGTGGCAGACGCCATGCACGATCACCCGCTTGTTCTGACGCGTTCAGTAGTTCATGTGCAAGCGGGTTATGATTGGACATTAAGCCTGTGTAGTGGTTTCCCAACGCAACCATGCAAGCGCCTGTCAGAGTAGCAACATCAATAACCAGTTCTGGCTCGAAACGTTCAACATATGTCAGCGCATCACATAATACCAGACGGCCTTCCGCATCCGTATTCGTGACTTCAACAGTCTGACCGGACATGGTGGTTAAAATGTCACTAGGGCGATAAGCATGACCACCGGGCATGTTTTCGCATCCTGCCAATACCCCAATAACGTTAATAGGTAATTGCAGTTCTGCAACAACGCGCATCGCACCATAAACAGAAGCGGCTCCTCCCATGTCGCATTTCATCTCTTCCATGCCTTCGGCTGGCTTGAGAGAAATACCGCCGGAATCGAAAGTCAGCCCTTTACCCACTAACACGATCGGTTTCGCATTGGGATCTTTGCTGCCTTTATATTCGATCACTGACATCAGAGATTCGTTCTGCGAACCTTGTCCCACTGCCAGATAGGCATTCATGCCTAACTCTTTCATCTGTTCTTCACCAATCACTTTGGTGATCAGATTGTCAGCACTGTCAGCAAGCTGGCGTGCCTGTGATGCAAGGTACGCAGCATTACAGATATTGGGTGGCATATTGACCAGATCTTTTGTCGCCTTAATACCGGATGCAATGGCAAGACCATGCTGAATAGCGCGTTCACCGCTGGTCAATTCACGGCGAGTCGGCACATTGAAAACCATCTTACGCAAAGGGCGACGCAGTTCATTTTTACTGCTCTTAAGCTGATCGAAAACATACAGAGATTCTTTTGCTGTTTCGACAGCCTGACGTACTTTCCAATAGTTATTGCGCCCTTTGACGTGTAATTCTGTCAAGAAACAGACCGCTTCCATTGACCCGGTTTCATTAAGGGTGCTGATCGTTTTCTGGATAATCTGCTTGTACTGGCGCTCGTCCAGTTCACGCTCTTTTCCGCATCCAACCAACAGAATTCGTTCAGACAGCACGTTAGGAACGTGATGCAGCAATAGGGTTTGGCCCACTTTGCCTTCAAGTTCGCCGCGGCGCAGTAAGGCACTAATATAACCGTTACTTATTTTGTCAAGTTGCTCTGCGATAGGGGACAGACGGCGCGGTTCAAATACGCCGACAATAATACACGCACTGCGTTGTTTTTCCGGGCTACCGCTTTTTACACTAAACTCCATGCGTTCTCCTGAATCTTAAAGACAAAGACAGATACAATCGCTAAAATACCACGTTCCGCGTTAAATCATCCCAAATAAAGTTCTCTGTTATGTTAAGCTAAGCATATTAATTTTAGATACTTAACTAACGATAACTGTGCTCTAATTGAGAACGAATATATGGAATGCTTTGGTATCATTTTAGCAATGGGAAAGCCAAACTGATTCATATAAATGGTAGATATACGACGAAGTTAGCGACTTTCCTGCAAAAAGACAAGTTTTCACAGGCGTAATAAGCGTGATCATCATTAGATATCTGGTACGGGAAACCCTGAAAAGCCAAATCGCAATACTTTTCATCTTATTGCTGATCTTTTTCTGTCAGAAATTAGTTGAGGTATTGGGTGCGGCAGTAGAAGGTAATATTCCCGCAAATTTAGTTTTATCCTTGTTAGGCTTAGGTGTGCCGGAAATGGCGCAGCTAATTTTACCTCTGAGTTTGTTTCTTGGGGTATTAATGACATTTAGCAAACTCTACACGGAAAGCGAAATCACCGTCATGCATGCCTGTGGTTTAGGTAAAGGTGTGTTGGTGAAATCAGCGCTCATCCTGGCTCTGCTTACCGCAATGCTGGCAGCGGCCAATGTTATCTGGTTCACGCCATGGTCATCTAAATATCAGGAACAAGTGCTGGCGGATGCAAAAGCAAACCCAAGCCTTGCGGCGATAATGGAAGGGCAGTTCAAACCGTCCAGAGATGGTAACATGGTGTTGTATATCGGTGACGTCAAAGGAAATAATTTTGAGAATGTATTCCTTGCTCAGCTTCGACCAGTACATAACCAGAGGCCTTCTGTGGTTATTGCTGATGGTGGGCATATGGAAGAGTTACCGAATGGCAATCAGGTAGCGGTACTGCATGAAGGAACTCGTTACGAAGGTACTGCATTGTTACGTGATTTCCGCATCACAGAATTTCAAAACTATCGGGCCGTCATAGGGCACCAAAGCCCGGAAATTGACAGCGGCAAAGTTGAACAAAAATCAATGGATGAGCTGTGGCATGGCAACGATCCGGATTCCCGCTCAGAGTTCCACTGGCGTTTAACCTTGATTGTTTCTGTCTTGGTCATGGCGCTGATGGTTGTTCCTCTCAGTGCAGTCAACCCGCGTCAGGGACGTGTGCTCAGTATGTTGCCAGCCATGTTGCTCTATCTGATTTTCTTCCTGCTGCAAAGTTCTCTCCATTCCAATGGCGGTAAGGGCAAACTTAACCCTCTGTTTTGGATGTGGCTGGTGAACGGTGTGTATTTTGCGTTGGCACTGGTGCTCAACGTATGGGATACCGTCCCAATGCGTAAGCTGCGTTCACGCTTTAAGACTCAAGGAGCGGCGTGATGTTTGGTGTATTAGATAGATATATCGGGCGGACGATCCTACAAACCATTCTGATGACACTGTTCACTCTGGTGTCACTGTCAGGCATCATCAAATTTGTTGATCAGCTTCGTAAAGTCGGTCAGGGGGAATATACTGCTCTTTCTGCCGGTATTTATACGCTGCTGAGCGTTCCCAAAGATATCCAGATTTTCTTCCCGATGGCAGCATTGTTAGGTGCACTTTTGGGCTTGGGCGCGTTGGCAACCCGCAGTGAGCTGGTCGTCATGCAGGCTGCTGGTTTTACCCGTTTACAAGTGGCTGGCTCGGTAATGAAAACCGCGATCCCCCTGGTTCTGCTGACGATGGTTATCGGTGAATGGGTGGCTCCACAAGGTGAACAAATTGCCCGTAACTTCCGTTCTCAAAAGATGTATGATGGTTCTTTAGTCTCCACTGCTAAAGGGATTTGGACAAAGGATGGTCAGGATTTTGTCTATATTCAGAATGTGGGTAAAGATAATTCCCTGAATGGTATAAGTATTTATCATGTTGATGATAAAAGAAAACTGTTATCCGTGAGGTATGCAGCGTCTGCTGTGTATGATCAGGACAACAAGCAGTGGAAGTTGTCTCAGGTTGAAGAGTCTGATTTAAGTCAGTTCGGTCGGATCACTGGTTCGCAGCGTATCTCTGCTGACTGGAAAAGTTGGCTGACACCAGAAAAACTGGGGGTTGTTGCTCTTGAACCTGCTGCACTCTCTATTCGTGGTCTGCATCAATATATTACTTACCTGAAACAGGGTCAGCAGGATGCCGGGCGCTACGAACTCAATATGTGGAAAAAGATCTTTGCCCCGTTATCCGTTGCGGTCATGATGCTGATGGCACTCTCCTTTATCTTTGGCCCATTGCGTAGTGTTCCTATGGGATTAAGGGTTGTAGTGGGGATAAGTACTGGCTTTATCTTTTATGTCCTGAATGAGATATTCGGCCCACTCAGCTTGGTTTATAGTATGCCACCCGTATTGGGAGCACTGTTGCCAAGTTTGTTATTCTTTGTAGTGAGTATTTATTTACTTTTGTACCGAAAATAACCGTGTCAAACTGACATATCATTAAGTTGATTTATCGCTCTCGTTTTCAAAAGTGAGAGTGATTTTTCATCATTAAATATCGTGATTTCTATTTTATTCCATAAGCGTTTTTATGATATTGTTCCCGGCATAATGGCTCGGAGTAATGATTTTCTGGCGAAAGCAATGATACCAAATCTTCATGCCATTCAACGGATAAGGGGTGGTTTACCGATTCTTTTGCAGCTACATTCTCCAGATTGCTACTAATGGAAAAATTAAGGCAATAAGTTCTAAGAAAGAAATATTAGCATCTGATTATGAACCCATTAACGCATGGAGAATGATTTTTAGACCTTCAGCGATAGAAGAATATGTAAAAAAGAACAATGATAATGTCCAAAAATAGGATAGTGATAATGCAACCAAGCTGAGCTTACGCCAGTAAAGCTCAGCTTGGTATTTTTTATTGATTACTTTTTACCAATGAGGGAAGTGCTGAATTTGAATTGTGATTCTGTGCCAGCGCAGTGATCAGCTCATTCACACCCTTAGTAACACGATGGAACTTACTGTGTTCTTTGCGGGTCATTACCAAAAATACTCCGATATTCTGTTCAGGGATCATCGCCATATAAGTATTGAACCCGCCACCACCGCCAGTTTTCTGATAGATACCCGGAATATCTTTCTTGCTATTCATATAAACCCAACCGAGTCCGATACCATCGGCCTGGCCTGCCACATCCATTCCTTTGATTGACGTCAAATCGGCGCGTTTAAAGTAGATACCCTGTTCACGGCTGGCTGTCTGCTTCCTCAACTGATTGTGAGAAGATAAAAACTGTTGCATCCAACGCTGCATATCGGCGGGGGTAGAATAAATTCCTCCACTGCCTGCTGCGGCAATAGTACTGATACAGGGACTGGATTTGACCCCTTCCATCAACCGGGCACATTGAGTTTGGGTAGGAGTCAGAGTGGTATCTTTCATCTTATAAGGATGGGTAATTTCTTCTCGCAGAAGGCGAGGGTAAGGTTCTCCTGTCGCCTTGGAAAGCGCATCTGCCAATAAATCGTAGGCCAGATTGGAATAAGAAGCCGTTGTGCCAGGAACAGCATTTATCTCAGCGGATTTCAGCCAAGTCCAACGATTGGATTGTGTTGGCCAGATAAACACCGGACGCCCCCACTTTCCGCCAGGTTGTTCCCGTGGTAGCCCACTGGTATGGCTTGCCAGATGATATAACCGAATTGGTTGATTTGCGCTAAAGTTTGGTACATGCACGCCATAATAAGAATATTTTTGCAATGGGTCGGTGATCCTAATCCGTTTTTTCTCTGCCAGCTTGATCATCACCTCACTGGTCATCAATTTGGTGAGAGAAGCGATACGAATTAAAGAATTCTGACTTGGCTTAATGCCACTCCCTGGATAAGTTTCTCCAAAACTGCGATGCATGACCTGATTATTATCAATAACCACCATTGCCATACCTAACGGATTACCTTCATCAAAAATTGACTGGGCATACTGTTCAACCAATGCTGAAGCTAGTTTTCGGCTGGAGGCATTGCCGTCAAACACTTCCCATTTTGTTGTGGACTGTGAACTTGGGCGCTGAGTTTTGCTCTGGTGTGAATGACCAGAGGTAGCACAAGCTGAAAGCGCCAATGAAAGAGCGGAAACTATACAAAATTTATAGAGCCGTTTGTTCATTTTTGGATTAACCAGTCAGGGAGCGTAATCAAGTGAGTGGGACAAAACCGTTATTTGTTCTTTTTAAATATCGCAATAACAGCACCGATAATGAAACCCAACAGAATACCAGCGAAGATCCAATTGATAAGAGTCATAATTATTTACCTCACGACAGTGTTTTGCTTTGAATTATATAAGGTGTTTAAGGGTTGTCTATTGGTGATAAGGCGTTATAACGGGTTGATTGATGTTAAATAGAATGAATGAAGGTTGAGATTTGTGCTTTTTTGTGGCGGAACAGATAGATTTGCCTTTTTTTTCAGCACTTGAACAAAATTGGAAGGATAAGTGTTGCGAATGGTCTTCTGACAAGTATAATGACCCTCGTTTTCCGAACCCTTCAGTGCCGAAGTGGCGAAATCGGTAGACGCAGTTGATTCAAAATCAACCGCCTTCGGGTGTGCCGGTTCGAGTCCGGCCTTCGGCACCATTCGTTAGTTTACTAGCGTCTACCCAAGTCTACAAACTCCTAAAAAACTCCAATAAATCAAGATATTTAGTTATTTTGCCGTCTACTATGGTCTGTTGCAATCAACATGCACCAAGGGGCATAATTTGGGGCACCTACACTTCGATTGTAAATGTGCCCCAAAAATGAAACTAAACGCCCGACAAATCGAGACTGCGAAACCGAAAGAGAAATCCTATAAATTAGCGGATGGCGCTGGCTTGTATCTCGAAATCACGCCGCGCGGTTCTAAATACTGGCGCATGAAGTATCATCGCCTCACAGATAAAAAAGAAGATCGGCTGGCCTTTGGTGTTTACCCTGCTGTGTCATTAGCCGATGCACGCGTTAAGCGAGACGAAGCCAAAAAATTACTTGCTCAAGGTATTGATCCCAAAGCAGAGAAAAAAGACGCACAAGCCGAATCAAAGGGTGCATATACCTTTGAACGGATCGCGCGTGAATGGCACGCCAGCAATAAACGGTGGAGCGAAGACCATCGAGAGTGGATTATGCGAGGTTTTGAACAATACATTTTCCCTTATATTGGTACTCTTGATATTCGCACTTTACGAACCAGCCAACTGTTAGCACCGATCCAAGCCGTTGATACTGATGGTAAACATGATATAGCCCAGAGATTACAACAGCGTGTAGCTGCCATCATGCGTTATGCTGTCCAAAATGATCTCCTTGAATATAGCCCTGCCAATGATATGGCGGGTACTCTCACCATAGTAAAACCCAAACATCACCCTGCATTGCCTCATGAACGCCTGCCTGAATTTTTGGCTCGTCTTTCCTGTTACCGTGGGCGCTTGCTTACTAAAATCGCGGTAGAACTGACTTTATTAACGTTTGTTCGTTCCAGTGAAATGAGATTCGCCCGTTGGGAAGATATCGATCTTGAAAGGGCTGTCTGGCATATACCGGCGATACGAAAACCCATTGATGGCGTTAAGCATTCTCAACGTGGTATGAAAATGAAAACCGAGCACATTGTACCATTGAGCCATCAGGCTATTTCGCTTATCGAAACCTTACACAGCCTGAGCGGAGAGAGTGAGGTAATGTTCCCCGGTGATCACGATCCAAAAAAAGTGATGAGTGAAAACACCGTTAATAATGCGTTGCGAGCGATGGGCTATGACACCAAAACAGAAGTTTGCGGACACGGATTCCGCACAATGGCACGCGGTGCAATGGGCGAATCTGGCCTGTGGAGTGATGACGCGATCGAACGCCAGTTAAGCCATATCGAAAGAAACAATGTCCGGGCGGCGTATATTCACACATCTAAACATTTGGATGAACGGCGGTTGATGGTGCAATGGTGGGCGGATTACCTAGATGCTAACAAGGAGCAATTTGTAACTCCTTATGATTTTGCCAAACCGCTTCGTGACAGAAAAAACCAGTAGTACAACCGACAAAAAATTTTACATACGGGATAAGCAATTACATAACGCATAAAAGCATGACATAAAAAACAACGCCCCAGTGTGCTGATACACATCTGAGGCGTCTAACCAATAACCGTTATACGAG
>NZ_CAWMEB010000045.1:0-639 GCF_963866145.1 Xenorhabdus sp. NBAII XenSa04 | reverse complement strand
TCTCAATACATTACGGGATTACGTCAAACCCTGGGCGCAAGGGACCGCTTTTATGGAGGCCTTTCTGGCCGAGTCTGAGCGCCATCTGAACAGCATTGCCCGGCCTGAGGGGATATTTCACGACAGCTTAATTACAGGGCAACCGTGGCGGGGACAACAGCGCCAGACGCGTATGGCCGTCTATCGCTGGTTGCCTGCTCACCAATCGCAGGCAAACCACTCCACGTTATCTTCCGTTGCTGCACTCAATCAGGTCTGCGAGCGACTGGTTTCTTCACTGGCATCAGCCGGTATTGTGGCAACCCGGCAAGATGGCGAGCAGATCCACAGCTGGTTGCTGCGTCATTTTAATCCGGCCCCAGACTGGGGTATGGCAAAAGCCGATTTCTACCGCACGGTAAGTTATGAAACACCTGCACCGCCCAATCTTCCGGTTAACAATGATTTTGCCGAAAGCCTGTGGTTTACCCCACCGGTGTCTGATCCCGAAAACGGACTCTGGTGGTTTGATGGATTGCCGCATAAAGCCATTCCGGTTGAACGCCTGCGCCGCCCGCCTGAACCGGGCACCCTGACGGGTGAAGTGAAACGGGGCGATAATATCAATGCGCTGATGGATATGATGCCGGAAGGCACCGT
>NZ_CAWMEB010000044.1:0-1367 GCF_963866145.1 Xenorhabdus sp. NBAII XenSa04 | reverse complement strand
TTCACGGTGCATCACTTCCACCGTTTCATGGTCACCAATCAGGTGATGGTGTAATTCCAGCAAGCACCAGCGGCCATCGGTTTCCTGCGCCACCACAAAATGCAGTAACGGCGCCTGACCCAAATCAAGACGATAATGGCGTGGATCAAAACGCTGACTTAACTGGTCCATAACCGGGCCATCAGCCGGATCCAGTGTCAGCTCTGTTACGGATAAGGGGGCCTGACGCCAGACAACCTGCACTGGCACAGACACGCCCTGCCAGATAAAGGCGGTGCGTAAAATATCGTGCCGGTCGACTATCCGTTGCATCGCTGCCAGATAACGATCCAGCAACGCGCGGTCAGAAAATGCGGTCCGGCCACTTAACAGGTATGTATCTCCTTCCTGTTCCAATACATGGTGGAACAAAATCCCGTCCTGCAACGGCGATAAGGCATAGATATCCTGAATATTTGCCACTCCGCCCGGCACCTGTCTGACAATATGGTCAATGTCCGCCTGGGTTAAATCCACCAACGGCAACATCGCCGGGGTCAGTTGCTGCGTTTCGGGGGTTATCATATTCGGTGGGATTTCGATAGCCCGGTGCTGCCCCACTGTTTGCGCCAGATTAGACAACACCGGCGACCGGAACAACGCCCGTGCTGTCAGGGCCAACCCCTGCTGACGCAGGCGTTCAATCATGCGCACCGCAAGCAGGGAGTGACCGCCCAACGCAAAGAAGCTGTCATGACGGCTGATTGGCTCAATACCCAGTAATTCCCCCCAAATCGCTGCCAGCGTCATTTCGGTTACCCCCTGTGGCGCTTCATACGCCTGCCGGGCAAAGGCGTCGCCGTCCGGGGCCGGCAAAGCACGGCGATCCAGTTTGCCGTTTGGTGTCAATGGCAATGCCTCCAGACGGACAAAAGCCGCCGGCACCATATAATCCGGTAACACCGTACTCAGATGAGTACGCAGGTTGTTAACCAGCGTTTCATCGGCTTCTGCTGCCCCCGTTTCCGCCACGATATAGGCCACCAGCCGTTTACCCTGCCCGTCATCCCATGCCAGCACGATCGTCTCCTTCACCGCCGGGTGTTCCAGCAAGCGGGTTTCAATTTCTCCCGGCTCAATGCGGAAGCCGCGGATTTTCACCTGCTGGTCGTTACGGCCCAAGAATTCCAGGCTACCATCCGACTGGTAACGGGCCATATCGCCGGTGCGGTACATCCGCGCCTCCGATACAGGGCTAAAGGGATCGGGGATAAACCGTGCCTCACTTAAAATTGGCTGGTTCAGATACCCCCGCGCTACCCCTACACCACCGATATAGATTTCCCCCACACCGCCTAACGGCACCGGTTGCCCGTGGCTGTCCAGCA
>NZ_CAWMEB010000043.1:0-6068 GCF_963866145.1 Xenorhabdus sp. NBAII XenSa04 | reverse complement strand
CCCAGTGAAGTGGATTATCAGAAACTGCAGGTGTTATTTGATCGCGTAGCGAAAGAAAAGCACCAGCGCGGGGAACTGAGCAAACCCTATGATGAATTGGTAGAATCCCATTTAACCCTGTCGCGTCAGTATGACGAATTACGGCAGGAATACGGTTTAATGCGCCGTTCGTTTACAGTCACGGCAGCAGTGCCTTATACCGATGTCTGGCAGTTTGCCCCTGTGCAATATTATCCGGGCAAACACCCGTGTGAAAAGCCGGCTGACCTGATGGCCCATATTATCCAGTCCAGCAGCCGGGAAGGAGATTTGGTGGCTGATTTCTTTATGGGTTCCGGGGCAACCCTGAAAGCGGCGTTGAAATTGAACCGTCGTGTATTGGGGGTGGAGCTGGAAGAAACGCGATTTAAGCAGACGAAGCAAGAGATTAACGAGCAGGGCGATAACTCGCCCCACCGTTTTAATCAGGTTGCAGCTCATGTCGGGCAGCTTCGGCAATAAAATGGCTACGATCCCGGTATCGCATCGGATTTTGTTTTACTTTGGTATCGATGCGTTTGATGAGAATATCAGGTAAAGCGACATTAATACGTTGCTGTTTTCCCTCAAACTCAGATAAATCGATATCAATCACAAACCAGCTATCAAAATCCGCATATTCAGGATTGGCAGCATAAACCAGGTGTCCTGCATCGTGAAGTTGATCCACAGTGAAATCGCGGCTGACAATCATTTCCTCAAGGGTGAGTAAAATGGCTTCGCGCACCATCGCAGGAATTTCTGATTGAGTATCAGCGGCAGAAAAACAACCACAGTCATGATCGAAAAAAGCCGGGACAACCATCCCGTATGCCGTATTTTCATCTTTGGGTGTTTCAACACCGACTGAGAAAAACATAGTAACCTCCAAGAGGGCGGGGATCAGATCCCCGCCGATTTTTTAATGGATTTAACAGTACCCAGTGGTAAATCTTTTTTCGGGTGCGGTACAGGAAACGTTTTCCCTGTTATCGGAGACCACCACATTTGATGGCTTGTTCCTTTATGCCGTCGCAATTCACACCCTGCTGCTGTTAGCTCCTTTATCAGGTCAGTCGATTTCATGTTTCCTCCTAACCTGAAGTTCATAATACACACATATACACACAAATCAATGTTTGTTTGTTAACCGGGGTGAACCTATTTCACCCTGCGGACGGCTATTGTTCTAATCGAGGGGAATATGAAGATGAAAGAAAATCCTGATATCTGGGTGCACCTCGGTGACTGGCTTCTATCGGTAAAAGAGCAAGGCATCGGAGGGGCACTCGCCGGGACAATGGCCTTCCTTCGCGGTCGCTATAACGGCAGCGGCTGGTTAAAGGTCTCAATCGACGCCTTTATGTGTGCCATGTTCGCCTGGTTCATTCGTGATGTATTAAATCTGTTTGGCCTGAATCCTGATCTGGCCTATATCGGCAGTGTGGTGATTGGTTACTTGGGAACAGATTTTATTGGTCAATTGTTGCGTAAGGCGGCAAAGAAAAGAGCAGGAGCCTCTTCTGATGGAAATCAGCGATAAAGGTCTTGAGTGCATCAAACAGTACGAAGGTCTGAAACTAAAAGCTTATCCTGATCCCGCAACCGGTGGCAGGCCGTGGACCATTGGTTACGGTCATACAAAAGGGATTAAAAAGGGAGATGTGATTACAGAACAGCAAGCTGAAATATTCCTGCATGATGATCTCCAACCTATTTACACCATATTAAGACAATGGGTTAAAGTTCCGCTGAATCAAAGCCAGTTCGATGCCTTGTGTTCGTTTATCTTCAATTGTGGCAGCGGTAATTTTTTGGGTTCCACTTTATTGAAGAAACTCAATCAAGGGGATTACACCGGCGCAGCGGCAGAGTTTTCCCGATGGAATAAAGCGGCAGGCAAGGTTATGCGTGGGCTGGATAATCGCAGAGCATCTGACGCCAGATGTTTTTATCATGAAACTCAATTTCACCTCCGGTGTTGTTATTGCATTGATTATTGCTTCAGCCGCCGCTTTCTTATACCGCTCTGGCTATAAGAAACAGCTTGGCATCAATAGCGACCAAATAACCGAAATTCAGCAACTGACTGACACTATCGGCTACCAGAACACGCACATTGAAATGCTGCATGAATTGGATACCAAACACACTCAGGAACTCGCCAATGCCAAGACTGAGATTGACAAGCTGCACGCTGCTTCTCTTGCTCATCCTGAGCGGGTGTACATCAAAGCAGCGTGTCCTGTGTCTAAAGCCTCTGCCACCTCCGGCATGGATGATGCAACCACCGCCCGACCTACAGACGCCGCTGTCAGAAATTATTGGTTACTCAGAGAACGCATTGCAACCTCAGAGCAAATGATCTTGGGATTGCAGGAATATATCAGGGAGCAATGTCAATGAGAGGATGGAACATTATCAGCAACATCCGCTGAGTAGTTTGCGCAGAGTTTTGTATCTGTTTTGACACTGGCCGTATCAACAAAAATAGAGGCTATATAAATTTTGAACCAGTTGAATATGCTGAAATTGAGCATACGGCACTCAATGGAATGAATGCTAGGCGTTGATTAAATACACTATGTATGTTGATTCAACATTGGAGTAATTATATGAACGTATGGGTACCAGTAGTCAGCGCACTTGTAGCTAGTCTTTTTACTTTTCTCATTGCTTGGCTTTCAAACTGTTGGAATGAAAGTCGTTTTAATACGCAACGCAAAGATGAAAAAGAAAAAGAAAATAAGAAGCTTTTAATTGAAAAAGGTGAAAAGCTTTTTGGTTTAATTTGTACTTTTACTGCATGGGGAAGCAGAAAATTAGGTCATGATTTTCAAGGTAAGATACCTACTAATCAAGAGTTTGATTACATAGAACTTGAACTTATAACCAAAATATATTTTCCTGAACTTGAAAATGATGTAGCAGAAATGTTAGACCTGATTCCGAAAGATGATAATCAGAAATCATCAGATTCATTTAAAAAATGCTTACAACTTTCTGATTCTTTGAAAAATAGAATAAGTTCAGAATTAATTAAACTCACGAAATAATAACCATCTCCGGGTGGTTTTTTGCTTTATGGAGGTCAGAACATGCCACCTCGCATCCCTCGCGCCTGTCGTAAGTCAGGTTGCCCTAAGACTACCACCGATCGCAGCGGCTACTGCCCTGACCACCTGCACATGGGTTGGCAATATCATCAACAAGGCAAGAGCCGACACCAACGTGGCTACGGTAACCAATGGGATAAGCTAAAGACACGAGTCAAACAACGAGATAATTTTCTGTGTCAGCACTGCTTACGGCAGGGGCGGGCGGTCACCGGGACAACCGTTGACTATGTCCAATCCAAAGCCCACAGCGGCACCGATAGGTTGAGTAACCTGCAATTGTTGTGTGATGCCTGCCATCGGCAAAAGACCGCGGTGGAGCGATTGCGAAGATATTAATTTCCAATTGTCACCATTGCATATGTCATCGTTATAGGGGAGGGGCGGGTCAAATCGCTGCCCCTATCGCCCTCAAGGACCGCCCCCTTGGGTCTTTTTTTATACCCGCGAAAAATGAAATTTAAATCGGGTGTCTTTTTATCCCTCTTTCACTGTTTTTGAGCCTGGGAGGTGCTGCGTATGGCGGGAACGGCGGGCAAATCCGGTCGTCGCCCCAAACCGACGGCACGCAAAGCACTGGCCGGTAATCCGGGCAAGCGCAAGCTGAATCGGGATGAACCGACTTTTACTCCGTTGACGAGTGTTTCACCGCCGGACTGGTTTGCTGAATGTGAAATGTCGCTGGCAGAGGTGATGTGGGAGCTGACCAGCAAGGAGTTATGCGCCCAAGGATTACTGTGCGTGACTGACCTTGCGGTGCTCGAACGCTGGTGTGTAGCGTATCAGTTCTGGCGCAACGCGGTGATAAATATCGCCCGGCAGGGCAATACCGTGACCGGTGCAACCGGCGGCCCGATTAAAAACCCGGAGCTGACTGCCAAAAAAGAGCAACAGTCTGAAATGGATATCACCGGTTCGATGTTGGGACTCGATCCGAGCAGTCGTCAGCGCCTGATTGGGGCGGCGGGGCAGGCCAAAACGGACAATCCGTTTATGAGGATGATTGCATCATGAGCCGCAAATCCTACCTGAATGTCAATGCGGCGAATCAGTACGCTCGTGATGTGGTGCGCAATAAAATTGAAGCTGGTCGTTATGTCAGGGAAGCCTGTCAGCGACATCTGGATAATCTGGCTCAGGAAAAGAGCAAGCTGTTCAAATACCGGTTTGATAAGGATCTAGCGGAGCAGGCGGCGAAATTTATTCAACTATTGCCGCACACCAAAGGTGAATGGGCCTTTAAACGGATGCCGATCACACTGGAGCCGTGGCAGTTATTTATTGTCTGCTCGGCCTTTGGCTGGGTGCATAAAGGCAGTCGGTTACGCCGCTTTCGGGAAGTGTATACCGAAATTCCCCGTAAAAATGGCAAGTCTGCGATTTCTGCCGGGGTGGCTCTCTATTGTTTTACCTGCGATGACGAATTCGGTGCGGAAGTCTATTCCGGCGCGACCACGGAGAAGCAGGCGTGGGAAGTGTTTCGACCTGCGCGATTGATGTGCAAGCGCACGCCGCTGTTGACCGAGGCGTTCGGCATTGAAGTGAATGCTGCCAATATGAATCGCCCGGCAGATGGTGCCCGGTTTGAGCCGCTGATCGGCAATCCCGGAGACGGTCAGTCACCCAGTTGTGCGATTGTGGATGAATACCATGAGCATGATAGCGACGATTTGTATACCACGATGCTGACAGGAATGGGCGCACGACGTCAGCCGCTGATGTGGGCGATCACCACGGCAGGTTACAACATTGAAGGACCGTGTTATGACAAGCGGCGCGAAGTGATTGATATGCTGTCCGGCAATGTACCTAACGAAGAGTTGTTCGGCGTAGTCTATACCGTGGACGAAGGCGATGACTGGACCTCACCGGCAGTGTTACGCAAAGCCAACCCCAATATGGGTGTGTCGGTGTATGCGGATTTTCTGCTCAGTCAGCAACAACGCGCTATCAATAATCCGCGGCTCGCCAGTGTGTTTAAAACCAAGCACCTGAATATCTGGGTCTCGGCGCGGGAGGCTTACTTCAATATGGTGAGCTGGAAGCAATGCGAAGATACCTCACTGACATTAGCGCAGTTTGAGGGGCAACCCTGTTTTCTGGCCTTTGACCTTGCCCGCAAGCTGGACATGAACAGCATGGCGAGGCTCTTTGTCCGTGAGATTGATGGCAAGCGGCATTTCTACAGTATCGCCCCACGTTTCTGGGTGCCGTATGACACGGTTTACAGTGTGGAGCAGAACGAAAATCGTCGCAGTGCCGAGCGTTTTCAGAAATGGGTGGAAATGGATCTGCTGACCGTGACGGAAGGGGCAGAGGTTGATTACCGCTATATTCTCGAAGAAGCTAAACTGGCTTGTCACCTGAATCCGGTTAATGAAACTCCAATTGACCCTTTTGGCGCCACTGGTTTATCGCATGCACTGGCGGATGAGGGCATTAATCCCATCATCATTAGCCAGAATTTCACGCACCTGAGCGATCCGATGAAAGAGCTGGAGGCGGCGATCCAATCCGGGCGTTTCCATCATGACGGTAACCCGATCATGTCGTGGTGTATCGGCAATGTCGTCGGGAAAACGATGGGCGGCAATGATGACATTGTGCGCCCGATTAAAGAGCATAAAGACAGCAAAATTGATGGCGCAGTGGCGCTGATTATGGCGATGGGACGGGCGATTTTGCACGAAGCTCCCAGCCTCTCCGATCACTTGATCTCCCACGGTGTTCGTTCACTCTGAGATTTTTCCATGAAATTATTAATGATTGTTGCCCCGCTGGTCGGTCTGGCCGGTGGCGCTCTGCTGTCTTACGGCGCAGGGCTGCTGTTACCGGCTACCGGGTTTATGGTGGCGGGCAGCCTGTGTCTTGGCTGGTCGTATTGGGTCTCACGCATGTTGAGCCAGAAACCCGATAAGGAGGCCTGATGTTTTT
>NZ_CAWMEB010000042.1:0-1346 GCF_963866145.1 Xenorhabdus sp. NBAII XenSa04 | reverse complement strand
CCCAGTGAAGTGGATTATCAAAAACTGCAGGTGTTATTTGATCGTATCGCCAAAGAAAAGCACCAGCGCGGGGAACTGAGCAAACCCTATGATGAATTGGTGGAATCCCATTTGACCCTGTCACGTCAGTATGACGAATTACGGCAGGAATACGGTTTAATGCGCCGTTCGTTCACAGTCACGGCAGCAGTGCCTTATACCGATGTCTGGCATTTTGCCCCCGTTCAGTATTATCCGGGCAAGCATCCGTGCGAAAAACCCGCTGACCTGATGGCGCATATTATCCAGTCCAGTAGCCGGGAAGGGGATCTGGTAGCAGACTTCTTTATGGGTTCCGGTGCAACACTGAAAGCGGCGTTGAAAATCAACCGCCGAGTGTTGGGCGTGGAACTGGAAGAAGAGCGGTTTAAGCAGACCGAGCAAGAGATCAACGAGCAGTTGTCAACTTAGCGTTTACAATTCATTCAAGGCTGCGCATGGCGTGGCCTTTTTGTTTTCTGGGCGCACCAAGAGAGGGAGGTGGAACGGTGAAGTACATGGGGAGTAAATCCCGTATTGCGAAACATATCGCCCCCTTCATTCTGGAGTATTTAACAACAGATACGGTTTATGTTGAGCCATTCGCTGGTGGAATGAACATGGCGAGTTACATCAACACCAAACATGCTGGACCTGTTATTGCTGCGGATAAACATGAATACCTGATGGCAATGTGGGGAGCCTTGTTATCCGGCTGGCAACCACCGGGACAAATATCACGTGAGCAGTACTATGCGATAAAGCATAACAAAACGGGCATTCCTCACTTAACTGGCTGGGTTGGGTTTAATTGTAGTTATTCGGGTAAGTGGTTCGATGGGTTCGCAGGCGTCACGCAGACAAAATCAGGTATTCGTGATTATCAAGCGGAGGCTGTCAGTAATATTCAGCGACAGATAAGTGATCTGGATGGCGTGCAATTATTATGCAGTGATTACAAGGCACTGAACATACCGGATGGCGCAGTCGTCTACTGTGACCCGCCTTATGCGAACACGCGGCAATACCGCGATGCCTTTAACACGGCTGAGTTCTGGAATTGGGTTCGTGAGTTATCGAACCGCTGTACTGTCTTTGTTAACGAATATACCGCTCCAAATGATTTTGATTGCCTTTGGTCAATGGCATTAACCAGTAGCCTGAGTGCGAATCATCAATCGGGCACAACGACAAAATCAGTTGAATCGTTGTTTATGATAAGAACATGACCAACGGCATTACTCACTCTCTGCGTGGTTTTTTGCTCAGTTGGCAATCAATGGGATTCCATAGATGGACATCGAAGAGCGCTACAGCTTCACGTGGCA
>NZ_CAWMEB010000041.1:0-6989 GCF_963866145.1 Xenorhabdus sp. NBAII XenSa04 | reverse complement strand
TTGGCGCAGGCGGCCCAGTTCATCCAGTTGCAGGCCGGTGGTCTGACCGTCTGGGGTCATCACGGCAGCCAGCCGCTGTTGTTCGTCATAGGCATAGTGCCACTGACGCCCATCCGGTAATAAGCGCTGGCGTAATTCACCGTGGGTGCCGTATTGATACTCTTCTTTGTGTCCCAGCGGATTAGTCAGCGCCGTCAGGTTACCCTGTTCATCATAATGAAATTGCCAGCGCTCACCGGTGGGCAGGACACTTTCAATGAGCTGTCCGTGTTCGTCATAGCCGTAAGCAAAGGTTTCTCCGGTCGGCAGGACCATTTCAGTCAGCGCACCATCAGGGTTGTAATCGAAAGTCGTGATCCCACCTGCTGCATCGGCTTCCCAGACGATTTGACTGTAGCGCCACTGGCGACGTATGACGCGTCCCAGCGGATCGACTTCACGGATCACCAGCCCGTTGTGATCGTAATGGTGCTGGGTTTCACCGCCTTCAGCATCCCGGTAAGTGGTGATGCGCGCCTGGTCGTCATAATGGAAACGGTCACTCCAGTAGCCACTGGGGGACATCATGCTCACTACCCGCCCCTGCTCATCATAAATGAGATATAGATCAGTCTGGTCGGTATCGTGCCAGCGAGTCATCCGCCCCTGAGCGTCATATTCATGCCACAAATGGTTGTGCTGGAACGCATCACATTGATGCAGATAACCCTGTGAATCATAGTGACAGGTCACCAGCCGTTGGTGTGTTTGTTGCTTGAGGTAATCTACTGTCTGGAGTTGCTGATCCTGATACCCCAGAATCAGCCGGAAGCCATCCGTGCGTGTGACTTCGATCAGTTGTGAGTGTTTATTGTAAATAAACCGGATCGCATTCTGACGGCGGTCAGTGATCGCGGATAGCTTGCGGATATTTCCAACGATGTGATTGAAGTGATAGCTGAGTTGGGACTGGCGGTCG
Organism: Xenorhabdus sp. NBAII XenSa04; assembly: GCF_963866145.1. Lineage (NCBI taxonomy): Bacteria > Pseudomonadati > Pseudomonadota > Gammaproteobacteria > Enterobacterales > Morganellaceae > Xenorhabdus > Xenorhabdus sp. NBAII XenSa04. Next base: position 6,031 of record NZ_CAWMEB010000041.1, on the reverse strand, counting down.
GTCAGTTGTAGTTCACCCGTTAATTCGCCGGTCAGCAGGTAATGGGGAATACGCTGATTACGGGCGAGCACCGTGTTATCCGGTGTGTTGAAATCGTAGATGACTCCGTCTGCATCGGTGAAATTGATTTTGCCGTCAGTCAGTACTAGCTGGCGTGACCAGTCATCCGCCCATTTGGGACCAAACAGACCGTTTAATTTTGCGGTGGAGCGATAGGTGCGGGTCAGGGTAATCGGCAACAATCCGGGGATAGCGATAACCGGCCAGACTTGCAGGAAGTCGCCGGTAGCCATATCGACAGGTTCACTTTTTGTGCTACAAGTCCCGTTGCAGCTACCATCTTTATCGGTGGATTTGTTGTCAACAGGGTCTTTTTCGGTGTTTTTGGGTTTGGCCGGCGCGGGGTTGGCGGTTTCTGGCGACTGGCCTTTGATTTTAGCCCCCGCTGCTTCGGCGGCCCTGGCTTCTTCAGCGAGTACTTTGCTTTCGGTTTTAGCGGCGGTTTTTGCCGCTCCTTTTGCAGCCCCCTTGATTAATCCGCCAAACCCTGTAGCAAAAGAAAAACCGGTAAAAATTAAATCGCCGCCTTTTTCAGCATCGCTTTTCATTTCCATTTTAATCGCATCAGCATTGACCATATCAACGGCCTTTTGCTGCAATTCAGACACACCGACAGGAGAGCCCCCCATATATTCCCAGGCTTTTTCGGCAGCAACGGCCGGTGCCGTTGTCATGATTACGGCTCCCTTGCCAAGCAATTCCCCCATTTCAGGAACGGTATTCCAGAGTGCTTTGCCTGCCCCGACAGCCGCTTCGCCCGGACTGTCCCAGGCGGCTTGCAGATTGTGTTTACTCTCATCCACCCATTTGTTGAAGTCATCGGCGGTTTCCTGAAACCAGTCAACGGTTTTATCCCACATCCCTTTTTCCGCAGGGGCCTCTGGCTTAATGGCCGGATTAGCGGCATGCGGAGGAGAGGCGGACTGGGGGGCCTGTCCGACAATGCTACCAATGGTATTCCCTTCTCCGGTCGGGCTATCGTCTCGTGGCTTTTGCGGCAACGCAGCATTGGGTTTGGGATGATCGTCGTCGTCTTTCTCTTTTTCCCATTCTTCCTTTGGAAATTCACCCCTTTTGAATTTTTCAACGGTATCCTGAGCCGTTTTCTTAAAAGCCTGAGCTTCGAAGTCAGCGTCTGCCTGGTTATAGTGAACGTCTAATTCCGGGTTGTCGCCGTAATCGCCGTAAAAACGGGCGCTTTGCCGGTATAATGTCTCTGCATTGCTGAGCGCTTTCTCCGCCTCAGCCTGTGTGCGAATGTTAAATTCTTTACAATATTCTTCGGCTCTGACATCGTTGCTATCGGGTGTGACGAGCATCTTATCTGACATGGTTTCCCTCCTTATGCCCCATTCATCCAAAATTTATCCCCGTGGCGCAGCACCAGTTTGTTGCCGGCACGTACCGTGCGGGTATGCTCCTGCGGATGGCATTTTCCGCCGACGGTGCCACTTTTGACGCCATTCGCTACGCCGGGCTGGTCGCCCAGTGTCTGCGGCACAAAGCTCTGGGCAAATACCACCACCGGCTGGCCATTGGCGCGCACGGTTTTTTCCGGGGCTGAGCTGTCTGCCAGTTTCGCCACCACCGGATAGGGGATGGGTGGGGTGGAAGGCCCCATCGGGGTTTTGCACACGTCCGGCAGCATACCGATAATCATCCAGGTGCCCGCGGTACGGGCGATGTAGTTATCAGCCATCTTTTTTCTCCTCTTCCAGTGGCGCCAGTTTGAGTAACGGCGCATCCGGGTTGATTTCAAACCGGGCTTCGGCGACCCGTACGGGCAGAGAGGCTTTGAAGCTCAGACGGCAGGTTATATGCAGTGTTCTGGCTTCGCTGTCGATAATGAGCGTATCGAGGCGCATCGGCACGGGCAGTAGCATGCCGTTGTGCATCCGCAGCAGGATAAACGGGCGGTGTCCCGGCAGTTTGACATGCAGGTCACTGTGAGGCGTCAGGCCGCTCAGGGTGAGGGCGATATCGGTGTCCGGCCAGTCAATCTGCTGGTCAGCCGGTGCCCCGTTCCAATAGCCGAAGTCAAAATCTTTCGGCAGGTAAGGGTGGCGATGTTCCAGCCAGTCGGCATCGTAAGTGCCGGCAAGCTGGCGGCGGGGCAGCCACGGGCGACCGATAAACCCCATTCCCTGCGGCTGACAGGCCGGGGTATCAGTCGGTAATGTACTGTTCAGTTGCGCGGCAAAATGCTGCGCGGTCAACGGCGCATCCGGGCGGGTAATACGTGGGGCAGGGTAGCGGGTGAGTTGTTTGGCATCGGCATACCACGGTGTGATAAATCCCATCCCCAGCGGGTTGGTTTCACAAACGGCATGGGCAACCGGGGCATTTTCCCCGTCCGGGTGCTGCTGGCGCTGTTCGGGGGTCAGTCGGTCACGCTCTTTGAGGTGTTGGCTCGCTTTATCGTCTGCCTGAATTTTGCACTCACCCCCAAAGGCATAGCGATAATCCAGTGGCAGTGTCGTAAAGGGTTTCGGTGCCGTCAGTTGCCAGTTGCCGCTGGTGTCACGGATAAATTCCCGTTCGCCGGTTACAGTCAGGGTTTTGTCAAGCAGGGTCTGGCCCTGCTTAGTTTGTACCTGCAATCGCACGGGAAATTCGGTACAGGGCTTACCTTCTGGCGCATAAGCCGTGCCGTTGACAATCACGTCGCAGCGCGGTTTAAACGGCGCAAGGTCACTTTCCTGCAACACCTGCGAAGCATTCATCTGCCCGCGGTATTCATCCTGTAAACACAGGGGCGGGGCGGGCAATAATTCGGCGACGTACTCCCCCTCTCCGGCAGGCATCAGTTGGTAGCCAATTTTCATGACCGCGACGTGATGCTCGGTATCGTCGACATCGCACATCGAATAGTTCATCACCGCGAAGGGCGTCAGGTTACGAAATTCCATCTCAGTCCGTCCTTGTTAGTTCAGGTCGATGTCTTTGCCGGTGATTTGTACCGGGCCACTGGCCTCAAATTTGAACTCACTGCCCTGAATGGTGATTTTACCCTCGCTATCCATACGCAGGACGCTGGCACCGCATTTCAGCTCAATCACATCACCGGCATTGATAGACAAGGTATTGCCGACAATAACGGATTTGTGAAGCCCCACCTGTTCAGTCTGGCTGGCGCCGACGGTGGTGTTCATGCTGGCCCCGACGGTCAGTGCATAAATCATGCCGATGGTTTCCGTGCTGGTCATTTTCACCATCTCGTTTTTGTGTGCATTCACCTTGATGGTCTGGTTTTTCTCCACCGTTTCGCTGTGGTTAGCCAGTACATGGGTCTCACGGTCATTGAGTACCTTGGTATTCATGTCTTTCTGCGCATGCAATGACAGCAGTTCACTGCCCTTGGCATCTTCAAACAGCAGTTCGTTATACCCTTGTCCTTTGTGGGTTTTGGAGCGAAACGCCATTTGGGTTTTGCTGCCCGGCAAGGCCCCCGGTGGGATGTTGCTGGCATGGTAGGTGCGCCCGGTGACGATGGGCTGGTCGGGGTCGCCATGCAGGAAGTCCACCACCACTTCCTGTCCGATGCGTGGAATGGCCAGCATGCCCCAGCCCTGACCGGCCCACGGTTGACTGACCCGTATCCAGCAGGAGCTTTGGTCATCGCTCTTGCCGTAACGGTCCCACGGGAATTGCAGGCGCACCCGCCCGTACTGGTCACAGAAAATCTCCTCCCCCGCCGGGCCGACGACTTTGGCAATTTGCGGCCCATCAATCACCGGTTTCGGCAACGGTGCCGGACGCCAGTTCTGGTTCTGGCGGATAAAGTGGAAGTGACTGTGCAGCGTTGTACCGGAGCCGGAGCTGGCGGTTTCCAGTGCCTGGGGCTGGCTGCCGCTGTGGCTGGTCGCAACGGTCTGCCACGACTGGTTCAGGTCCAGGCGGGGATGATTATCGAGAATGAACAGTTTGCCCGGTTGCAGGGCGATGGCATTGCCACTGCCCTGTCCGGTCACGGCGTCGTTGCGCAGCGCCTCCAGCCGGTAGCGGGTAAAATCTTTGCCATGCGCCTCGTCCTTGAAACGGCCCGGATAGTCGTAGTGCTCGTAATACAACTGTTGCAGGTTTTCATCCCGCATCTGTTGCTGAAATTCTGCCGGCCAGCTCGGGTTTTTGAAAGTGTAATCCTTAAGCTGTACCTGAGCCGGTCGTACCTGCGCGCTGCTGGTCAGACTGCTGACCGCCGGTTCCCCCAGCGTACTGCCTTCGCCCGGCTGATAGGGCAGGCGGATGCCCGGCGGCACAGAGCCGCAGTCGTCGGCGTATACCAGCGTGTTGCGCCCGTTACGGCATTCAAAGAAGTAGAAAATGCCTTCTTCCGCGGTTAGTCGTTGCAGAAAATCAAAGTCGCTTTCCTGATACTGCACGCAGAATTCGCGCTCCGGGTGCGGGTGACGCAGCCTGAATTCCACGTCACGGATGCTGTGCTCTTTGAGGATTTTGGTGATGATGCCGGCGATGTTGAGTTGCTGAAAGATACGCGAGTTCTGTCGCAGAGTGGTGCGCCACAGGTCGGGGCGGATACTCATCCGGTAGGTGGTCTGATGCAGGCCAGTATTGCCCTGCTCAAAGCGGGTGACGATGCCGGTGACGCTGCGCTGTTCAATCCCATTCAACAGAATGGTCAGTGTGGCCGTGCGGTCAAGCACCAGTGGGAAATCTATAGCAGGGTCAGCACTCGCCAGCCCCACTTCCAGCACAAAGGGGCGTGAGAAGTGTTCGCTCAGGCTGAAGTCAGTGACGACAAAGGTCTGTGCCGGTAAGCCACCTGCTGTCAGGGTGAACAACAGGCCGCTGGGGTCAGCGCCGCCAAGTAATCCCAATGCCTGACCAGCTTGCTGTAACAGCTTGCCTGCCGTTGAGTTACCCATGGCAGCCTGAGCTGCCAGCCCGGCTTTTTGTCCTGCGCCACCGGCAAAGCCGCCGCCCATACCGCTGATCATGCTACCAGCACCGAGGCCACCGGCTGCTTTGCCTGAACTCCCCGCAAAACCTCCGCCACTGATTAGGCTACCGGCACCGGCAGCAGAATTACCCTTCGCCCCCGTCAACAGGCCTTTGGCCTGTTTCGCTATTTGTGTCGTTTGCTGTCCTTGTTCCAACAGCGCGTTTCCTTTCTTTAATTTTGTGAGGTGCTTTTTCACTGACATATTCTGTCTCCCTGAGATGATGGAATGTTATGAAATAGGCTATCCCGCCCGATAACAACACAGGCCATAACATTCGGGCACAAGATTTAAATCTAACTCACATTGTCTCCGACAAATTGGTTAATTAAGGACGCAATATGCTGTTTTACGATAATTTGAAGGGACTTTATTTTCCGAATATATCGGCTGATTTGTAGTGAATAAAACGGGGGGGATAATAAATAATGAATGAGTAAAGACCAAACCAAATCAAGTGAAATAAAAAACGGCATCTGACAATAACAGCGTAAAAAGTTAAAATGATTGCCGTTGAGGAATAATATTCTGAAATGGCGTATATGATTAGTGTATCTAACCGATTAATATTTATCCATAAAAGGTGTATTTTTTGTAACATTATGATGTGAAAATAAAAAATAAGATAACGGTTTTGACAGAATCATGATCATTTTCATTTTATGGACTCGATCACAAAAAAACTATTTTTAGATATAATATTTTTCTGTCTTTTTTTGATAAAAAAAGAGTGTAGTAATGAATGATGTATCTACATTGAATATATAAATGTCAGCCATTCTTTCAAATAAAAGCAAATATTGCGATGAGATCACTCCTAAATGAAAATAGCCGAATTAATATTTGGCTAATTGAGCAATATAAGGATTAAGTCAATCCAAATAACTCAGATTTATTAGACAACTGCCTGGATTTCAAAGGACCGTTTGCTGCTCTAACAGTGATAGTCATTTACTTTCCCATTATTCTATAATTTCCTGTTTTTCTTTCAGGTCGTCATAGCGATCATA